>NZ_JACJEC010000024.1:0-49820 GCF_014163875.1 Pseudoalteromonas sp. SR43-3
CTTTTTGTGGCCGGAACGAAATTAAGCAACTTGTTATAAGCCATTTGTATTTACCCGTTGCCCGCAATGAATACAGACTATGGAACCAGAGAACCAATGCCAAACCACTTTTGTCCAGTCGCCACTTGACGCTGGATGTGGCGATTTAAACCCTTGAACAGTTAAACACTTATTGCAGTGAGGGCAACGATTAAACAATGCCAACACAATATGTACTGCTACAGCGCCAACAAACGCACCGAAGATGTATACCAAATGACTCGCACTAGCCTCAGGTTGAGAGAAAAACTTGCCGTAACCCAACGCTAGAAAGAATGTGATCAAAAGAAACCACGCGATAAAAACGCTGAGTACATCGAGTCTGCCTATTAACGATTTGGACACCGATCTTTCCTATGGCTTATAACGCCTCGTTAAGAGGCAATAAAATAGTTGGCTAAAATTAGCGACGAAGGAGCAAAAGCCAACTGTTTTTTGTCCTGCTTTAACGACTTGTTATGTGCCTTTATTTAAAGCGTATATTGCCATTAATAAAGTTTTTGAGTTAATAGCTTTTTCCAGTTTATCGGTATCATCTAGACTAGAAGCTACAGAAATATAACCTTTAAAAATGACATTATCACCAACTTCGACGACCTCTTTACCTTGAGGTTTGATAAAACTTGTTACCCATATATTTTTAATAGGTGGAGTTTTTAAGTCTAGTAAGTATAAGTTGTTATTGTTTACGACAATATGTTTTAAAACAGTACCACCTAAAGCGGTTGCTTCACCTTCATACTTTGCATTTAACTCGCCATTTTGAAATGGATTATCATTTGCTTCACTCGCATACTTGCCAGCTAAAGCTTGAATCGGGATTAGAAAAAATAGAATTGATAAATACTTGAGCATCGATTTCATCCTTGGCACATAACGCCACAATAACCGAGCGGAGCTAAGCGTGGTATTGTGAGCAAAGCGAACCACGCTTAGCGGAGTCCGGTTGATTGTTTTGTTAAGGCTGAACGCTAGGGAGTTTCTCTTCACCTGAAATTGATAAGCTATTTAAATCAATACTTGTCGAATAACCGATATTATCTCTTTGAAATATTAATATCACAGTGTTTTCGTTAATGGTTTTGTACCCATTAACAAAATCGATATCTTTCAGTAACTCAACATATTCTTTGCCGTTCGGTTTTGATATTGCAACAGTAAATAAATCAGAAGAAGTTAGTGCTTTATCATTATTTGTATCGGACTTAACCACATGGTAAAGAATTGCTTTCGCATGTTTAGACTGCTCGTCAAATCTTGTATTTGGAAGCTGATTTGTTTGTGTAATGAGATAGTCATTTTTTCCAAACAACCAATGCTTTTGGTTGCTTACCACATTAATAAATAGGTAGTTCCTTGTCGATGATGCGGATTTACTATATGAGCCTCTGGAATAGCTTTGCTCCGAATGAAGCGGCATCATTAGAAAGTCAGACCCATCAATGGTTGTAATGCTGCCAAGCTGCCACTCCTCTTTCTCTTCGGGAGATTCTTCTATATTGACTATATTTCTTACACTGCGGTCACGCGTCATATCTTTATAGATCATAATGCAAGCAAATAAAGCTAGTGCAACGCCCAGTACGCCAACCAACATAATGACGATGGCGTTGAATCTCCATATGTTTTTGAATACTTTATTTTCTTCCATCTCGATTCCTGACTTATTGGGCCTTAACGCCTTAATAAACGGCGAAAAATAGCAGGCTAAACTAAGCGAAGCATGAGCGCAAGCCTGCTGTTTTGCGTCCACTGTTTAATTAACTTGTTAGTTTTCGTTATACCAATTTTCCCAAATTTTAGGAGCGGGGTATTTCAATTTATATGCTTGAATATCGTCTTTACTTGCGTACTTTAAATAAACGCCAAAATAATCGATTAGATACTCTTCACCTGTTCCCATTCGCCAAAATATATTGCTAGGTTCATATTCAGGGAATTTTTCCCAAGGAGGTAAAGGAGGATTCGCTTTGAGTTCACTTTCAAACCTTTGCTGAAGCATGGCTTCCCAATCCTTTTTGTGCTTTAGATAGGCTTCCCAATCTTCAGCCGAAACTCCTTCAGGTGCTCCTATTTCATTTGAAGCCATAGTTGTCCCTGCAATCATAAACAAACTTAAAAATATAAAACGAATCATCATAAGAAAACTAACACTTACTATAACCGGTTTGTGGCGCACTTCCACAAATCCGGTTGATAGTTTTGTTATATGTACATTTACATCTGAGCAAAATATGACAGCCCTTGAGTCAACTGTTCTACTGTCAGGACTGTACCCGATTGATCGTCGATCGTGATACCTTCACACTTAGTATTTAGTATGATGGCGGTAGTAAAGGCTGATAAAGCTTCACTTTCTCTTCCACCAAAACGAAGTTGATAAACCTGCCCGTTAGTTAATTTGGTGGGCAATTGAGAAGTAAAATCATCAGGTAAATTCGTGACGGGATATGAATAAGATTCAACGCCTGCGACTTCTCCGTTAATCTTCGCTGGCAAAAAACCGCTGTGGCTCTTAAGCTCAATATTTTTTTCATACTCGATAGAATAACCAAGCTCAGCAGAATATTCATTTAACTTTGTAGTAGAAGTATTGCAATCAAGTGCAAGAACAACGAATAAGCTCATCGACATAAAGACATCCTTTCTAAATTAAACCTCAAAACGACAACGTACATATAACGCCTACGTAACCAGCCAGAAATGTGGCGGGCAGTTTGTGTGAAAATGGGCGCAGCCCATACACAAATTGAGCGACGCATTTCTGGTCTGGTTTACGTACTTGTTATACGTAGCTACAACGGAGACCAATTTTTATATTTTTGTTTTCTAGCTAACTCAACGGCATTAGTTATTTCGTCACGTTTTGAAGTTGCGCAGAAAACCAAGTATTCCTCAATCTTTTTACCTGACCAACCAGGAGCAGCAGCTAATACCCAAAAGTGCATTCCATCATTTTTGTTTTGAGCGGTAACATAATTAATTATTTTTCCTATATGTAGATCTACTGGAACGATCTTGAGCATTGCCATTGCTCGAATAGCTCCGTCAACTAGCATATCGTTACCTGAATCTATGGCATCAAATACCGCTGTAACATCCTGTTCATTTTTCATTGATAATCTTTGGATTGCATCACCGATAGCAACATAGACCATTGTTGCTTCGAATTTTCGGTGTCCCAGTGCTTGAAGGAAATCTAGGGCAGGTTTATAGCCGCATTCACCAATGGCCATAACCATTTGGTACTGAGTTTCCCAAGTACGCAAATCTTTAAGTTCTTCTTCCAAAGCACTTAATAGAAAAGGGCCTGCATCGATATTTTTAAGTTTGCGTAATTTCTTAGCCGCAGAGCGTCGTTTAGGTGACTTTTTATCTTTAAGCTGAGAAATAATTTCATCTAGCACAAAACTCTCCAGTACGTATAACAATTTAATAGTGCGCTCATCGCGCATATTTCTGCCAACGATACGCTCATGTATTTTATAAATCTTTTTTACCAAATAACTTAATACATTGCTATATATAATTTTTATTAGCACTCAAACTCTCAATAAAAGACAAAATGCGCTCGCCGCTCATTTTCTTGAATATGTGTGCATCACAACTATACTGTATATAAAAACAGCACTATTGTTGGTAATAGTATGAAAACACGTTCCCCATTTTTAAATTACATAGCTGAATATATGCTAGTTCGTCAATATTCATTACGCACCGTCGATACCTACCTAAGATGGATTGCATCTTATATCCATTTTCATAATAAACGCCATCCCGCCTCAATGGGGGACAATGAAGTCGAACGCTACTTAGAACATTTAGTGTTAAAGCAAAACGTTGCACCACGTACGCAAGCCACCGCACTCAATTCATTGTCATTTTTATACAAGCACATAATAAAAAAAGAACTCTCATTAAATTTAAATTTTGCCCGTAGTAAAAAACAAGCAAAGCTCCCTGTCGTGATGACCCCAGAGGAAGTTAAAATGTTGATGGCTCATTTAAATAAGCGCTATTATTTAATTGCAGCCCTTATGTATGGAAGTGGCTTAAGAGTAATGGAAGCGGTGCAATTAAGAGTAAAAGATATTGATTTTGATTATAAATGCATTCAAGTATGGAATGGAAAAGGTAATAAACACCGCATTGTTACGCTGGCCACAGAGCTAATTCCTATGCTGAGAAATCAAATTTTGAACGTTGATGACTATTTAAAACTGGATTTAAATAATACGGAATATTCTGGCGTATGGATGCCATATGCTTTAACAAAAAAATATCCAAGTGCCGCAAAATCGCTTGCGTGGCAATATTTATTTCCTTCTCATATATTAAGTTCAGATCCTCAAAGTGGTGAAATAAGGCGACATCATTTTCATCACTCTTGTATTAGAAAAGAGATTAAAAAAGCCGTCCAAAAATCAGGGTTAACAAAAATAATAACACCTCATACATTGAGACACTCTTTTGCTACTCATCTACTGCAAAGTGGCGCCGATATAAGAACTGTTCAAGCTCAGCTTGGCCATTCTGATGTTAAAACTACACAAATTTATACCCATGTACTACAGCAAGGTGCTAACGGGGTTGTTAGCCCTTTTTCAAGATTATAAGCGTCTCTTTTTAATCCTCTACAGATACATATTCACTTTCAAACCAATACCGTCATCTATTTCTACTTTAAATAACACATAAAAAAGCCCCGCTTGTTTTTACACAAGCGGGGCTCCACACTAATTATTTACTCAAAAATAAAAGCGCCGATACTGCGGGCGCTTTGCATTATTGAATATTGTTACTTTAACTTACTGATTAACTACGCTTTTAAGCGGGTTAATTGGCTGTGCGTTATCGTCTAGTATGTTCATATCAAAATCGAACTCATCTACACGAATCGCCTTTTCACGTTTGATGTTGTAATCAATTAACTGAACGTGTTCAGCTTGGGTAATTACGTTCGCCGCTAGTGCGTTATCAAGCGTAATGTTAAAACGTGCACCTGGTTTAATTACTTTAGCACGTAGTGCTTTTTTAACTTTAGCCAGCTCGCCAAGTGATGCCATTTTAGCTTTGTAAGCTTGCTCATTAATATGATGGCCATCGCCCACTACTGGTTTAACTAAATGCGTGATTTGCGCTTTAAATGCGGTATCTAGCTGAGCTTGCTTAGCTAGTTCGCGGATTAAATCGTCGCTAATTTTTGGCATTTTAGTTGAGTAGTTCATTGTAATGAAACGAATAAACTTACGTGTACCACTTGCAGGGAAGTTATCTAAAAACTTATGCAATGCTTCTTCAGCACTTTGTAGTGCAAAACGAGTCGCGTAATGGAAATACGGCGCTGCTTGCTCACGGTCACTACTTGATACTTTTTGCTCGTAGTATTTAATTGATGCCATAGCTGCATATAAGAAGCTCATTACATCACCTAAACGTGCCGATAGCATTTCTGCTTGTTTTAACTTACCACCAAGTACAAGTAACGAAAAGTCTGCGTACACTGCAAGTTTTGCAGATAATTTATGTACTGCTTTTTCGTAGTCACGTACTTCTGGTAATTCAGAATTAGCACTTGCTGTAAATGGTAAAACACCAAGGCGGAAAGCACGTAAGCTGTTTGCTGTGCTGTAGCCAATTGTTTTACGTAAAATGCCGTTAAATTCTTTATCTGCGCCTTTGTCTTCACTGTGAATTGACTCAACCATAGATTGTAAATATGGGTGACAACGCATAACACCTTGACCAAAGATCATTAGGTTACGTGTAAGAATGTTCGCGCCTTCTACCGTAATGGCAATCGGCTGAGCAACATAACCACTTGCTAATGTATTTTGTGGACCGTTTTGAATCGCTTTACCCGCTTGAATATCCATTGCTGAATCAAGCACGTCGCGACCAAGCTCTGTCATATGGTATTTAGCGATTGCTGTAACAACTGATGGTTTTAAGCCCATGCCTAAGCCTTCAGTTGTAAGTACGCGCATTGCTTCTTGTAGGTATGTTTTACCTGCAATGTCGGCTAGTTTTTCTTGAATACCTTCAAACTGACCAATGGCTAAACCAAACTGTTCACGCACTGCTGCGTATTCAGATGCTGATTTAAATGCTACTTGTGCTGTACTAACACCTAGCGCAGGTAATGAAATACCACGGCCAGCACCTAAACAGCTAACCAGCATTTGCCAACCACGGCCGATGTTTTTCTGTCCACCAATAACAAAATCCATTGGTACAAATACTTTGTTACCACGTGTAGTACCGTTGTAAAAACGAATACCCATTGGGTCGTGGCGATTACCAAGCTCTACACCTGGGTGCTCTTTAGGAATAAGTGCACAGGTAATGCCTAGGTTTTCTTTACCACCTAGCAGACCATCAGGGTCAACTACTTTAAATGCTAAACCAAGTACGGTAGCAATAGGCGCAAGTGTAATGTAGCGCTTGTCCCAGGTAATTTCTAAACCAAGGACTTCTTCGCCGTTGTACATACCTTTAGTTACTTTACCAACATCAGGAATACCACCTGCATCAGAACCCGCTTCTGGGCTTGTTAATGCAAAACATGGAATGTCTGTACCATTTGCTAGGCGTGGTAAGTAATGTGCTTGTTGTTCTTGCGTACCAAAGTGAAGTAATAACTCACCTGGACCTAACGAGTTAGGAACCATTACGGTTACCGCAACTGCTGAGCTTTTAGTCGCAATTGTGCCAACAATGGTAGAGTTTGCATAAGGGCTAAACTCTAAACCACCAAACGACTTAGGAATGATAAGCGAGAAAAAACGCTCTTTTTTCAAAAATTCTAAGATGTCATTTGGTAAATGAATGCCGTTTTGAATCACTGAATCGTCAATCATGCCCAATAACTCTTTTACTGGACCGTCTAAGAATGCTTGCTCGTCTGCGCTTAATGTAGCAGCAGGTACGTCGCGAAGTGCACTGAAATCAGGTTTACCTTGGTAGATAGAACCTTCAAGCCATACATCACCCGCGTCTAGCGCTTCTTGTTCTGTGATAGAAATACTTGGTAATACTTTTTTTAGTTTTGTACGTAAACTCATGATTGAACTCATCCGACCAGCTAAATAATACCTACATTACGTCATAAAAAATCGTTTAGATCAATTACTCTATTCAATTAATTAACAGTTTTTTCAATTTATTTTCTTTACCTGAACGTAAACTGTTGAAACACAAAGGCTTACAGTTGTACGCTGAAAAAAAGTATTTTGACTAAAATGATGAATAAAACAGCAAAAGCTCTAGCGCTGTATCTATTTTTTGATGGGCATAAAAAAACGCAGCACAAATAGGCTACGTTTTTATTCAATTTATAGAGGCTACATTATCAGTTAATCTAGCTAAAACTACCTAAATTTAAATCAAATTATATAAGCGCTTCAGTTAGCAACTTTAACAATTTGCTTGCCGGTAAAACCACCAGCAAGTTGTTTATTAAGCGCTTGCGATACTGACTCAGCACTAAAATCTACGGGCGTTATTTCTGGGTGTTTAATGTCCCCACTAACAGCTCCTTCAAGTAACAGGTTGCCCATAAAGCTCAAGCGTTGTTGTGCACATAAACTATTAGCAAGCCATGCACCACCAATCGATACAACGCTAATATTTGGCGCTCGGTGATACATTAAGTCTTGATCAAAACAAGGGAGTGGATTTAAGCAGGCAATACGTCCGCAAAAACGCATTAACTCAATATTACGCTGAGTACACTCTCCACCTATCGTATCAATAACCGCATCAAAGCCTTGCGGGCCAAGTTCTCTGCGGATTTTTTCGCATAGCTTTTTATCGCTATAGTCAAAAACCACATCAGCGCCTAGCTGCTTAACCAATTTATGGTTACGCTTTGATGCGGTGGTAAATACATCTGCACCACGCTGTTTTGCATATTGAATAGCAAACTGCCCTACCGCTCCGGCTCCGCCTTCAATAAAAATAGTATCGCCTTCACTAATGCCTATTTTATCTAAGCTGATAAGTGCTGCCATACCGGCGCATGGAAGTGTTGCTGCTATGGCCGGATTTAAACCGCTTGGCACAACCGACACTGCAAAGTTAGGTACTTTGGTGTATTCGCTCAAAGCACCTTGCTCACCAATGTTGGCATGCCACATAACCCGCTGGCCAACATTTGGAAACACACCTTTATTAGCTTTAACCACAACACCTACAGCATCTAAGCCTAAAATGTGTGGATACTGCCATTTACAAAAGCCTGTTTTAGCAAATTGACCATCAACTGGATTTAAACCAACGTACTCTACTTTTACAAGCAGCTCGTTATCTGCACAGTCTGGAACAGGCAGCTCAGCATCTGCTAAGTCAATTGCTTCATTTGGTTCTGGCAGTACAATAGCGCGCATCGTTTGCGGGATAATGTATTCATGTAAATTTTCAGTATTTGGCATCAATATAACTCTACTTATTAGTGTCGTTTAACGCATAACTCCATTGGCCATTAAATGACTGGTAAGCATTTACTTTGGCAAGCAGTGAAGAAATTGTTGTTTCAACAGCATTTTCTTGTGCTATTAAAACATCCTGACGCGCATCTAACAACTCAAGGTAAGGAATTTGGCCTTCTTCATACATTGCTTGGGCTTGTAAAAATGCTTTATTAGCAAAGTCATAGCGCTCATCTGCAAAGCGTTTTTGCTGTGCCTGATTGACCAACAATTGCAGTGAAAGTTCACTTTCACTTAGTGCAGTTAATACCACTTGTTGATAATCGCTGTATGCGGCTTCACTTAAAAACTGCTGCGCGTCGCGCTGTGCTAATAATGCTGGGTAACTTAATAACGACCATTGTAACTGCGGCGCTACTTGCCACTGCTGATCAGTATTTTTTAAGCCTGTGCTGTCTATACTCACAACCCCTGCAAATGCAGATAAGCTAATATCTGGTAATAACGCTTTGCTAGCTGCAACACTTAAACTATTTGCTTGGCTAAAGTCAAACAGTGCACGGCTAATATCAGGACGTAAGGCAATGGCATTATTAGCGTTTTTTAATGCTACGCTAAAGTCACGTTCAAGCACGCCTTGCTCGTTTTCAATAGCAATATTTTGCGCTAACTTACCGCTTAGTACTGCAAGAGCAGATAAATCGCTGTATTTTGCATACTCAATGGCAGGCATGAGTGCTTGTTGCTGCCTAAGCTGCGCCATAGTACGGTTTAAATCAAGCTCGTTTGCAACACCTTCGTCAACACGGGCTTGAAGAACGTCAATACTTTGCTCAAGCGCTTCAATTTGAAGTGCTACAATGTGTTGTTTTTCAACATTGCCTTGATAACTTACAAAGCCTTTAACAACTGACGATACTACTTCAATTTGCAGTAAACGTACTTGCTCTGCTTGGCTCATGGCCGATGCATTTGCAGCATCAACCAACGCCGTTATGCGACCAAATAAATCTAGTTGCCAATCAAGTGCAACGTTTGCACTTGATTGACGGTCAAACACGCTTGGTGCATCGCTTCGAGCTGCGCCAACATTTACGCCACCTTGTGGTAGGTATTGGGCTTTTTGCTCTCCTAATCGCGCTAATGCACTTTTAAGTGTTAACTGGCTTGTTTGCAAATTATAGTTATTTGCAAGCGCACCAGTAACAAGCTCATTTAGTTGATCAGAATTAAGCTTTTTCCACCAGTTTGTTTCATCAGCAACGCTAACGTTACTAGCAATATTAGCTTTAGCAACAAATTCGTTAACGGCTTTTTGCTCGCCCATGGTGTCTATTTTACTCGCGCACCCGGCTAAAAACGCAGCGACTAATACCGCACTGACAGTTAGACTTGTTTTAAGTCTTTTTTGCATTAATTTAGTCATGAGTATTCTCCTGCGCTTTCTCTTTTTTATTAGTCACTAACATATAAAATACCGGCGTAAACAATAGGCCAAACACGGTTACACCTATCATGCCTGAGAATACTGCGTTACCCATTGCGTGTCGCATTTCGGCGCCCGCACCGGTGGCAAGTACTAACGGTACAACACCTGCTGTAAATGCAATCGACGTCATTAATATTGGGCGC
This sequence comes from Pseudoalteromonas sp. SR43-3, assembly GCF_014163875.1. Lineage (NCBI taxonomy): Bacteria > Pseudomonadati > Pseudomonadota > Gammaproteobacteria > Alteromonadales > Pseudoalteromonadaceae > Pseudoalteromonas > Pseudoalteromonas sp. SR43-3. Next base: position 10,101 of record NZ_JACJEC010000024.1, read on the forward strand.
AAGCGCATACGACATGCCTCAAGTATTGCCTCTAAGTGCGATAAGCCTGAGTCGTGTCTATCTTTTGCAAACTCAACCATCAATATTGCATTTTTAGAAGCCAACGCGACCAGCACTATTAACGCTATTTGGGTAAATATGTTGTTGTCAGAGCCAACAAACCACACACCTAACAAGGCTGAGAAAATAGTCATTGGTACAATTAATATAATTGCCAGTGGTAAACGTAAGCTCTCGTACTGCGCTGCAAGTACCATAAATACTAGTAATACAACTAACGGGAATACATAAACCATGGTGTTACCGGCAAGTACTTGTTGGTACGTTACTTCAGTCCACTCATACTCAATACCTGTTGGTAGTGTGTCTGCGAGTACTTTTTCAATAGCAACTTGTGCTTGATCAGAGCTATAACCTGGCGCTGGGCTACCATTTAACTCTGCACTTGGGTAACCGTTATAATGCATAACACGGTCAGGACCAATTGTTGGTGTTACTGTTAATACAGAGCCTAATGGCACCATATTACCTGAGCGATTACGTACTTTTAAATTAAGTATTTGATCAGGGTCTAAGCGATAGTCAGCATCAGCCTGTGCATTTACTTGGTACGTACGACCAAACATATTAAAGTCATTTACGTACACAGAGCCTAAGTAAATTTGCAGTGCATTAAATACTTCATCAAGTGGAATACCTTGAATAAGCGCTTGCTCACGGTCAATATCAATATCCATTTGTGGAACTTGGATACGGAAACTTGAGTACAGGCCCATTAATGCTGGGTCTTGTTGCGCTTTACCAATAACGGCTTGCAGGCTATTAAATAGTGCCTCAAATCCTTTATTAGCTCTGTCTTCTATTTGCAGTTTAAAACCACCTGTTGTGCCCAATCCTTGAATTGGCGGCGGTGGAAATACCGCTACAAATGCTTCATCAATGGCAGCAAAACGTTTATTCAACTGCGCCGCTATCGCCATCGCTGATTGGCTTGGGTCGGTACGTTTGTCAAAGCTCTCAAGTGGTGTAAATACAATGCCGCTGTTAGGGCTGTTTGTAAAACCGTTCACTGATAAGCCAGGAAAAGCAACAGTATGTGCCACGCCTGGGACTTCTAATGCAATTTGCTGCATTTGAGCAAGTACGTCTTCAGTACGATCAAGGCTTGATGCGTCAGGTAACTGCGCAATAGCCACTAAATACTGTTTGTCTTGCTGTGGAATAAAGCCACCTGGTACGGTATCAAATAACTTAATTGTGCCGCCAACAAGTGCAATATAAGCCACCATTACAACAACGGTCATACGGATTAGTTTTTGTACCAGTTTTTCGTACCCTTTAGCACCACGATTAAATACGCGGTTAAATGGTTCAAACAACCAACGGCCAAACAGTTTATTAAGTAAACGAGTAAACGCATCTGGTTTTGCATCGTGCGACTTTAATAACAATGCAGCAAGCGCTGGCGATAACGTGAGTGAGTTAAACGCTGAGATAATCGTCGAAATTGTAATTGTAAGTGCAAATTGCTTATAAAATTGACCAGACAGCCCGGTAATAAACGCAGTAGGAATAAATACAGCACTTAGTACAAGCGCAATGGCAATAATAGGGCCTGTTACTTCGCTCATTGCAACGCGGGTTGCTTCAAGTGGCGATAAGCCTTTTTCGATATTACGCTCTACGTTTTCAACAACTACAATCGCATCATCTACAACAATACCTATGGCCAAAACTAAACCAAACAGCGACAAGGTATTAATTGAGACACCTAACCACTGCATTACGGCAAATGTACCAATAAGTGAAATAGGCACAGCAATTAGCGGAATAATTGATGCACGCCACGTTTGTAAAAATACAATAACAACAATAACTACCAGTACAATTGCTTCAAGCAAAGTGGCAATTACCGCGTCAATTGAGCCACGAACAAATACTGTAGGATCGTACACAATGTCGTATTCAACACCAGTAGGGAAATCTTTAGATAAGCGCGCCATTGTTTCGCGTACTTGATCAGAAAGCTCAATAGCGTTTGAACCTGGGCGTTGGAATATTGGCATTGCAAGTGCCGGTTGATTATCAAGCTCTGCACGCAGTGCGTAAGTGTCTTGACCTAGATCAACACGGGCTATATCAGATAAACGCGTTAACTGACCTTCGTCGCCTACTTTAATAATAACTTGTTCAAATTCTTCAATACTGTTTAAACGACCTTTAACGTTTAAAAGTATTTGAAATTGACTGTCGTTTGAAATTGGTTGCGCACCTAAGCTACCTGCAGCAACTTGCTGGTTTTGCGAGCGAAGTGCTGTTACTACATCTGTTGCTGTTAATTCGCGTGCAGCAAGTGCATCTGGGTTTAGCCATACTCGCATTGAGTATTTGCCAGCACCAAACATGCGAATATCACCTACGCCTGGTAAGCGCGCAATTTCATCTTTAATGTTTAAATCAGCATAGTTAGATAAGTAAGCTGTGTCGTGCGTTTTTTCAGGTGAGTATAAATGCACTACCATGGTTAAATCGGGTGATGACTTTTCAGCCACAACACCTAAACGTTGTACTTCTTCTGGCAAACGCGGAAGTGCACTGTTTACACGGTTTTGTACTTGTACTTGAGCACGGTCTAAATCGGTACCTAACGCAAATGTTACCGTTAGAGTCATACGGCCATCGCTAGTACCTTGCGAAAACATATATAGCATGTTTTCAGTGCCGTTAATTTCTTGCTCCAGCGGTGTTGCCACTGTTTGCGCAATAACGGTAGGGTTAGCACCTGGGTAGTTGGCGGTAACAACAACTGTTGGAGGAACTACTTCTGGGTATTCACTTACTGGTAATTGGAATAGTGATATGCCACCAGCAATTAAAATAACCAACGACAGCATAGCCGCAAATATTGGGCGCTGTATAAAGAAATGCGAAAATTTCATCAATAAACCTTATTGCTTAGCCACGAGTTGTGCGTTGTCGTTTGACAATGTAAATGCCACACCGCTTGTATCAATTGTTACTGTTTGCGGAGAGATTGGCATACCAGGACCTACGCGAGCAGGACCATTTACAGCAATTACATCACCTTCGTTAAGGCCTGAAGTAACCGCACGTAATGCACCGTAACGTTCACCAATAGTAATTAGTTTGTATTCAAGTACGTTGTTTTCACCAACGGTTAGTACAAAGCGATTTTTTAAGTCAGTACCAATTGCACGTTCTGGGATAATAATCGCGTCACTAATAGAGTTGGCTGCAAGCTTAATACGTGCAAACGAGCCTGCGCGTAATTGGTTGTTGTCTTCATTAAATACCGCACGTACACGTAATGTGCCCGTTGATGAATTAATTTGGTTATCAATAAAGTTAATGTAGCCTTTGTATGCAAAATCACTTTGACCGACTTTTTGCATTACAACAGTTTGGTGGCTCGCAGCAGTAACGTCATTAAAAGAGCTATTCCATGTGCGCTCATCAACATCAAAATAAGCGTACATAGCTTGGTTTGAAACAATTGACGTTAATACGCTTTGACCCGCAAGTACGTTATTACCTTTGGTAATATTTGCGCGAGAAATAATGCCATCAATTGGTGATACTACTGACGTAAATTCTAAATCAAGTTCTGCTGAGGTAAGTTGTGCTTGAAGTGCAGAAAGCTGTGCTTCGCGTTGGCGCAGTGTTGAAGTACGCGCTTGTGCTTGCTCTGTAGAGATTGCCTTACGGTCTAATAAGCGTACCGCACGTTTGTCTTCACTTTTAGCTTGTTCAAGTGCGGCTTCTGCACTTTTAATTTGTGCTTTTAAGCTTGCAACAACCGCTGCAAATGGGCGAGCATCTAATTGAAATAAAACATCGCCTTCTTTAACCACGTCGCCTTCTTTAAATTCAATGCTATCGATGATTCCTGATACACGCGGCATTAAAGCAACTTCTTGTGGAGACTCTAAACGAGTTGTATATGTGTGCCAGCTCTGTACCGGCTTAACAAGCACCTGTGCTACATCAATTGGTTGAAGTTGCTGTGCAGGTGCTGATTGAGCTGTGCTCTCATCAGCACAACCCGCAAGTGTTAAAGATGCCGCAGTAAGTGCAGCAGCAATTAGATGTTTGTTCATGAAGACGCTCCATTGTTGATTAGCCTCGCATAATACGGATTAAACCCGTGTGTAAAAACCATAGATTTTTAAATTCATTAATGCCAAAATGGCATCAATAGATTAGTTAAGGTGTAATAATGGATACAACAAGTCGACTTTTAATGTTACTTGAAGTAGTTGAGCAAGGCTCTTTTGCTAAAGCTGCAGAAATACGCAACATAGATCGCTCTGTTATATCTAAACAAATTAGCCGTTTAGAGGATGAGTTAGGCGTTAGGTTACTTAACCGAACTACCCGTTCATTTTCGCTCACAGCGGCAGGCGCCGAAATGATCAAAAAAGCAGCTGAGCTTAGAGAGCTGCTCGGCGAAACCGTGCGCATGGCTGAAAACTACCATTTAGAGCCGCGCGGCGTTTTAAAAATCACTTCATCAACACTTATTGGTCGTCGTTATTTACAACCTGTACTTAATGATTTTCAAAAACGCTTCCCGCAAGTAGAAGTTGAACTGCGTTTAGACGATAGATTAGTCGATATAGTCTCTGAAGGATTTGATTTGGCTTTTCGTGTAGGTGAGCCTAAAGACTCGTCACTTATTGCACGTAAAATAGCGCGTAATCGATTATTAATTTTAGCTGCGCCACAGTTTATTGAAACTTATGGTATGCCAAAAACAATGGAAGAGTTAGCGCAATTACCAGCAGCAAGCTATGCCAGTAATTCTATTCGAGTAGAAGCTATAGATTACTACGATAGTAAAGGTGAACGCTGCGAGCAAAAAATAAAAAGTGTGTTTCGTGCAAACGATGCAGAATCATTGTTAATGAAAACGTTATCGGGCACAACTTACTTTGTCGCACCTGCATTTATTATTGGTGATGAAATAATACAAGGTAAGTTAGTGCCTTTATTGACCGATGTAAAACTGATGGAGTTTAGCGCGATGTATGCCGTATATCCGCATCGAGATTTACCAGTAAGAACCCGATTATTTTTTGATGCTGTACGCGAGCATTTAGGAAAAGATAAACCGATTTGGGAAAACGGGATCCCTAACTTTGAACAAATGTACTAAGTAGCACGACTTACGCAACGACTGCCTGGTAATCATTTTCTTTTTTAAACTTACAATACACTTTATTGCGACCAAATTGCTTTGCTTTGTATAACTGTTTATCTGCTTGGTTTACAAAGCTTTCCAATGAATTGGTACTTTTAAATTTTGCGACACCAATACTGGTTGTAACATTGATTGCAAGGCCGTCAATGTCAAATGTGGTACTTTCAAAACGTGCCCTTATTTGTTCGGCGGTTTTCAGCGCGGCCTCATCATTTTCAAAAGAGCTAAATAAAGCAAACTCCTCACCGCCTACTCTAAATACATACCCTCTACCAAGCACAACCCTTAGTAAAGTGGCCACTTCGATAAGTACTTGGTCACCGACACCATGGCCATGCTCATCATTTATCTGCTTAAAAAAGTCTAAATCGAGTAAAAACAAATATAACTGTGACTTATCTTGTAGTTCTACTTCAAAGTAGTGGTTCATTGAAAGGCGATTGCCTGCACCCGTTAGTGGGTCAAGTAACGCTAAATTTTTAAGTCGCCTTGAAAAATGTGAGCGGCTCCCTTCAAAAACATGAGAAATCGCCCAAATACTTAAATAAGCACAGAGTAGATTAAGAGATAAGTTAAAAGTTTCAAAGGGGGCAAGTGTAGACTTACTCCCTAAAATAAACACTTGGATAACTAATAAATTTGCAGAGAAAATTATACCATATTGTTTACCTAGTAACAGGTAGTACAAAATAGGTAATGCAAACGACCATACAAACACACCATTACTAGGCGTTGCTAAGGATGTACCTATAATAATAATTAACGTTACCAGTGCACACATTATTAAGGATTGCCAAAACTGTAGTGGACGGCGTTTAAGTGAAATATAAGTAAATATACAATAAATAGAAAAACAGATTTCGATATAGCCTAGCAATGGAAAATTATTTACGGTCAAATTAACACTCGCAAATACTAGCGATAAAAAACCAAAACAAAGACACATCCCTCTCAGGACGTCCTTTCTTAATGATTTAGTGCTATTAAGGGCCGCTATATCCATTCTAATCACTTAATAAAAATAAAAAGTAAGTTTAACGTGAAAATACAATTTAACAAGCTTTGTTCATATAAACCACGTAGATACAACCAGTTATTTACATTTTAGGGATAATGTAGTGTATTTTAGAAACACGTTTGATACTTTAATATCACTAAGTGGCTTTAACAACTAGCCACCTAACATGGATAAATTAGTAGTAATACCTGTATTACCCTGGTGTAAAAGGTGAGTTGGCTTCTTAGTTTTAATATAACGAGATAACAATGCCATTAATTCACTATTCGAACTGTCGTTCATATATTCTCTTAGCGAAATACCCTCTTCAGAAAACAAACACAAGTGCAGATTTCCTTTTGCTGTAACCCTTAGTCGATTACAGGTACTACAAAAATCATTGCTGTAAGGCATTATTAAACCAATTCTGCCTTGATAATCAGGATGCGCAAACTCTTGAGCAGGACCTGCTGATGCACTACGCGCAACTTGCTGCCAACCTGTTTGTAATAGCTGAGTTTTTAAAACTTGCCCAGAAACATGGTTAGCATCAAAAAAGGCTTTGTTATCGTTTGTTTGCATCAATTCTATAAAGCGGATGGTAACGGGGCGGTGTTTAACCCAATTTAAAAATGTATCAAACTCTTTTGCGTTGTATTGCTTCATCAGCACGCTGTTTATTTTTACTGAATCAATACCCGTTTCAAGCGCAGTATCAATACCTTTCATTACTGAGGTAAATTTGTCATGCCCAGTAATGGTGTTAAACATGCGCGAATCTAAACTATCAATGCTTACATTAATGGCGTTTAAGCCTGCATCTACCCAGTCATGAATATTCTTATGAAGAGAAAAACCATTGGTGGTCATTGCAATTTTTTTTATGCCCGCAACATCTTTTGCCGCGCGAACAACATCTATAAAGTCTTTTCTAAGGGTTGGCTCTCCGCCAGTGATCCTTACTTTTTCAATACCATGGTGTGCAAACGCTTTAAGCGTATTGCTAATTTCATCAATTGTGAGGAAGCCACGGTCGTGACCGCCCTGATAACCATCTGGTAAACAATAAACACACTTAAAATTACATACATCCGTAATAGACAAACGTAGGTAACTAAACTCTCGCCCTGTTGGGTCGATTAGCATAAATAAACCTTAACTAATATCAACACGTAATAACAACCTAATACCAATTTGCAATAATACTTAATCGTTTAATTAAGCAAACTGGTATAAACAACGCTACCTATTGATACATAAATAATAATTACATAAATATATTTAATAACTAAAAGGGGCTGCATAAAGCATACCCCTTTAGTTATTTTTGTTTTACGCTTTTAAGCCTTTTTTAAGTTCGCTTGGCTTCATTGGTAGGTCACGTAAACGCACGCCTACAGCATTAAACACTGCATTACCAATAGCAGGAGCAACTCCTATCACGCCAGGCTCACCTAAACCAACTGGAAACTCATCGCTTTGTAAAAACTCGATGTCCATATCTGGCACATCTTGCATTCTTAGCGGTAAATAAGTATTAAAGTTAGTCGCAGATACTTGCCCATCTTTATACGTATTTGATTCATGCAATGCAAGGCTGCTGCCCCATAGTAACGACCCTTCAATTTGCGCCAGTGCGCCATCTGGGTGAACTATTAAGCCCGCATCTACAACAACATAAAGCCTTTTAAGCGTTATTTTACCACTATCACGGTTAACGTGAACATGCGCTGCGGTTGCAAGCCATGCTGGCATGGTACGTTCTTGCCCTGAGCTTACAGAAAAACCAATGCCTTCGTCTTTCGCTAATTTTACAGAAGCTACTTTGTCAGACACTGTTTTAAGCACATTACGTAAGCGCAGTGCTCCGCCAACGCTCTCAGGTGCTTTACCTGCTTGCTTGCCTTTACCATCTAACATTTCAATTCTAAATTGAACAGGATCTTTGCCTTGCTTATGGGCAATTTCATCAATAAACGACTCAAGACTCCATGCAATCCAGCCTGGCCCTACTGAACGTAACCAACCTGGATTAAAGGTGCTTTGTGCAACTTCGTTATTAATAGCGCGTGCACGATGACTGCTCATGCTATACCAATGATCAGCGCCTGATGCCGAAAATGCATCAAATTTACCTTTGCCATCAACACCCGGTGATAAAAACCCTGGTGCCATAGCTTTAGTAGGCCAACCAGCAGCAAATGCATGTTCCATTCCTGTGAAGGTACCATTTTTATCAAACGACGCCGTCATTTTTGCAGCAGATGCAGAACGAGACTGATCGAATAAACTATCGTCTGCTCGTGTAAATACCAGTTTTACTGGTTTACCTACTGCTTTTGCAGTTAGAGCCGCAGGTACAGTCCAATCACCAAATAATCGACGACCAAAACCACCACCTAAATAATAAGGACGAATAATTACTTTGTTTTGTTCTATATCGAGTGCTTTAGCAAGCGCTGGTAACGTAAGTGACTGCCACTGGTTACCTGTATGAATAATCCAATTTCCGTCTTTAAACTCTGCAACCGCATTTAATGGCTCTAGCTGATAATGACTCGCTGTCGCTGTGGTATACATTGATTCTAACAACTCACTAGCGTCTGCTTGAGTTTTCTTTATATCGCCTTCATCAACAAACAAAGTACCCGAGTCACGTTGCTCGCATAATCGCTTACCTTCTTTTTGAATATCAGCTTCAGATATATTTGCCGACTCACCCTTTTTGTAACTCACCTTTAAAGCATCTACTGCTTTAATGGCACTTGGGTAACTATCAGCTAATACAACAACCCAGCCTTGCACTGTGTTACTAGGGTCATTTAAAATTTCATAGCCTTTGTAACCTTTAATTGCTTTTGCTGCACTATCATCAACGTTTGTTACTGTACTGCCATAACGAGTTGGTGGAATAACTGGACGCGCGTACAGCATGCCTTCAACTTCTACATCTATCCCATATACTGCTGTACCATTTGTTTTGGCTGGTATATCAAGCGCTTTAAAGTCTTGTTTAAGCCCAGTTAAATGACGTTTATTAGCCGGTTTTAGTGGAAGGTTTGCAACTTCATCACTGGTAAATGTACGATTAAACTCGCCTTTTTTAACTATATCTGCGTAACTAACCGATTTTTCGCCTGAAATAATATAGCCCTTTTCAGCACGACATTTATCTGCAGGCACGCCGAGCAATTTAGCTCCAGCTTCTATTAATGCAATTCGACCCGCAGCGCCGGCTTGAGATAATGGCTTAAAGCTTTGAAATACAGACCACGAACCACCCGTTACCATAAAGCCCCATTTTTCATGAGTATCTACGTAAGTAATTGATACTTTATCCCAATCACATTCAAGTTCATCAGCCACAATGCGCGCAAGAGCAGTACCAATATGTTGACCCATTTCAGCTTTAGCAATACTCACTTCTACGGCACCGTCGGTGCTCATAGTCCACCAAATAGTGGGTGAAAAAGCCTGTTGCGCAATTGATTCTTTTGCACTGAGCGAACCCGAAAATAACGCAGGGGCAAACGCCATGACTAAGCCTGCGCTAGCAGTGCCAATCATAAACGAGCGACGATTTAAATTAACGGTTTCGCTATTTTTTTGAAATAATTTTTTCATTATCGGCTCCAGTTAAGCGTCTTGTGCATTTGGATCAAATATATTTACGACACTTTGTGACTCATCTGCAGCGCGTTGAATAGCAGTTTTAATACGTTTATAAGCCATACAGCGACAGTAGTTACCATTCATATGGCTGACTATTTCTTCATCTGAAGGACTTGGATTAGCTGCCAGTAATGTAGCAGCTTGCATTATTTGCCCCGACTGACAGTAACCGCACTGTGGTACTTGCTCTTCAACCCATGCTTTTTGAAGTGGGTGTTCGTTATTAAGCCCTTCAATTGTGGTAATGTTTTTTCCTGCAATTGCGCCAATTGGTAAAACACATGAGCGAGTTGCTTGCCCATCTAAATGCACCGTACACGCACCACACATTGCAATACCGCAACCAAACTTCGTACCTTTTAATCCAATTTCATCGCGAATAACCCATAACAATGGTGTATCTTCACTTGCGTGTGATTCAACCACCTTGCCATTAATTGTAAACGTCACCATAGCTTGCCCCTTGATTAAGCTTTATAACCTGCGTTTATATTGTTTAATTTAAACGCAGGTTATAACAGTTAAGATTGTTGTAACTACTAATCCATAACACATATAGTTACCGCACCAGCTACATTAACAGCTAAATACCATAACCACTGCACTAAAGCGTTAGCGCAGCTAAAAACTTATTTTGCCCTACGACTACTTTTTCACTCATTTTTAGCTGTAAAATTACTTAGCTGCTTTTGAGTATCTATGTCTACACTCGCACTACTTAAACTAATTGTATTAACGACCTCACTGCTGGAACGCAGTAATTGCTGCGCACCTCTATCTGAAGTTAAGCTTGCAAGCTGAGATAAATCAACCGCTGGGAATATAGCGGGTACACCTAAACGCTCGCCATAGTTTGCGCACCAGCGCGATGGATTACGTTTAAAACCAGTAACTAGCTCACTTAAGTGCGCTACTTTTAGCTCAACCTGATCCGCAAGCATAAATAAAATCCCATCAAAGGACTTATTTTTAAACACAGTTTGAGAAGCTGTCGCGATTGAATTACCCAAACCTTGGCTCCATTGCTTGTTCTCAATCAGCTCTATGCTTTGATAACCTGCCAGTGCCTGCGCTACTTCTTTATGCCATGCCCCGGTAACTACATACACGGGCGTGTCATCAAGTGCTTGAAGTGTATTTACAGCATGCTCAATCATTGTTTTGCCAAAGCCAATATCAGCTGTTAATTTACAGCCGTTAAAGCGAGATGATTGACCTGCGGCTAAAACAACTTTTGCAATTAGCACGGCTCTTGCCCCCAATGACTTAGTGATTGGGCATCTTTATCACACAGCACTGCATGTATTTCGCTGATCAGCGATAGTGCAATACTCTCTGGCGAGTCGCCGCCTAAATTTAAACCGACAGGCCCAAAAACAGGAGACTTAATTTGTGAAACACGCGTATTTGCGTGCTCTAAAACTTGTTCACGTCTGTGCTTAGGACCCAATAATCCTATATATTTAAACGGAACATCTTTAAATTGAGCCAACGTACTGGCGTCAAGTTCAACGCTGTGAGCCATTAAAATAGTCGCATCGACTTTATGAGTTATGCAATATTCTTTTAACTCACTCGGTGTGATGCGCAAAATAGCATCTGCATTTTTAAAATATTGTCTTTTTGCATTAGCCGCGCGTGTATCCCATACCGTTACACTCCAACCAAGTTGTTTGGCAAATGTATAAACCGGAACTGCATCTGCGCCGCCACCTACTATTAATAGATGGGGCGGTGGATAAATAGAGGTTTGCAAGCACGTAGCGCCTTGTAATTCTACCAATTGCGCTTTGCGGTTCATTGATAAACCATGCAACTCATCATTTTGCGTAAATACACCACTACCGGCTGGCAAAATGGGGCTTACTTGTTGAAGGTATCGCCCTGGTTTATTCTCATTAAGTGCTTTAGATACAAGCTCTAACTGTAAATAGTCATTAGCCTTATGAATAGGCTGCAGTAAAATGTGTACTATGCCCCCACAACCAATGCCAAGTTGAAATGTTAAATCATCTTCATCGGTGGCATCATAACTAATGGTTTTACTGCTTAAAGTACTCATTACTTGTTTAGCATGGCGCTGTATGTCAGCTTCTAAACAGCCACCCGAAAGCATCCCTAAGCGCTCGCCTAGGCTCGAAATAAGCATCATAGCACCTAGCTTTCTGTAGCTAGAGCCTTCAATTTTGTACAAAGTAGCTAAAACCCATTCTTGGTTGTCCCTTTTTGGATACCAAGTGTTTAAGATACTTTTCAAATCTGTAACCATATATTGCCCTTTAAAAAGCATTTTTTGCGTTTAAAAACAAATCAGCCTAAACAGCTAATTTAAAACTTAATAATTCACGCACAATTTAGTTTTCTATTATATCGTTTAAGGTCTCAATTAACTCATCAAATTGATCATTAACGCTTTGGCGTTGTTTATCATTTAAGGTTGAGTTTAATTCGTAGAGTAAATTTATATATAAATCTAAGTTTGCTTCATTGGTTTTCAATAGTGCGTCGCTCATATATAGTTCGCGCTCTTTAATAACTATACTCAACTGATTTATAAATTCTTTTTTTGTTATTTCAGCATTTTTAAATACCTGTTTGGCTGCATTCAAACGGGTTTGCTTGTACTCTAACCACAACGCTCCTGAGTCTTGATGTTGCTCATTAGTTGATTTAATCAGCGCTTTTTGTTGTTTATTAAGTTTGCCTATCCACTGCTCGTAGTATTCAAATTGCTCTTCCAAACGCTCACTTTTTCGCTCAAGCGGGGTTTGTTCGTTAAACTCTTCACGTTCGTCGTTAATTTTTATTTGAATATTGTTTAAAAGTTCTTCTCTTTGCTCACTTGATAAGGTTGCCCCAAGCTCAGCTAAAGGCATGTGCGCGTATTCAAGTAGGTTCTGCCAATGCTTTTTAGCAAAAACCACCTGCTCTTTTAACTGATCAATGCTTAGTGTGGTGTTAAAAAGTGCCTTAATATTTTGAATGTCTTGTTTGTAGGCTGGTAGTTGCGTACTTCTATGCCACGCTTGGGTCGAGTTAATAATCTGTTTGAGCTGCTTATTTTGTGTTTTATTTAAATCAATATAATCATCTACCCAAAATGACGAAAGCCAGCTCAAGTTGTTATAAGTGAATGAGGCTGAACAGCTACACAAAAATACCATGCTGATAGCAAAGCATGCATTTATCACTTTTTTAGCTTTAAGATTATTAAGCATCACTTTCCTTATTTTAAATTTTATAATCATGAAAATCCTATTTGATAATAATTATCATTTAAGTATTGACTTGCGCAGTAATCTAACTAATAATCATTATCAGAAACAAAGTGTACCGACCTCAGTGCCTATGGAAGGATATTCAGCAAGGATGCTGACACATTAAAAGAAGAACGTGCCGCTTCGTGGTATTACTTACTCGACCCAAGTAATAACACCAAATATCACATTTACTTGCTACATTGCTCATATTAGTGACGGTTAATATGACTCAAAAAAGCCCTAACGGGCTTTTTTTATATCTTTAAATTTTCTATAAAATCTGTATCTTACACTTCTTAAACTCATTTACTTACCTTGAAAATCCACCGCGCTGTTATTTACATTTTATACGCACGATCTTATAAGGTACCGCCTTGCGTTTACACTAAAGCTGGCGTAAAACATAACAGTAGACACCCTTTTTTGCATCTATTTATAGTAACCGATTTAGTCTTTACATAAATGTGTTGGGTATTAAACGTTTATAATGTGCAAATAGTGCAAAAATTTACTAAATTAGCATTTAACTATGGCCTGTTGACCTTTTAGGATTAAAATTTTTTCTATCTAGGCGCTACTTAATCGCCGCGCAAAGTTTGTAACTTAGTAAGCTCATTAAAAAACCGAGCAACAAAGAACAAACCGCCTCAAGGGCGAGCCTAAATAGCAGTGGATGTTTAATCTAAAAAATGTACTGGCCCTAGAATCTATCGAAACTATTACTAATTGGAGGCATTAATATGTCACAGTTTAATTTAAAAGCACTCATTCTTGCTGGCGTTTTACTTGCCAGCCCTTTCGCTCATGCAACATTAGAAGATGGCATAAGAGCAGCTAACGAAGGTGAATTTGCAGTCGCCCTAAAAGAATTCCAATACCTAGCAGATAAAGGTTTTGCGCCAGGAATTTACGAACTAGCCAAATTATACGAAGGTGGATACGGTGTAACACGCGATTACCGCAAAGCAGCTGCACTTTATCAACAAGGCGTTAAAAAAAACCATGCTGATTCGATGTTTGCTCTAGCTGTTTTATACGATGAAGGTAAAGGCGTTAAACTTGATCATCAAATGGCAGTTACCTTATTTGAAAAAGCAGCTAAGAAGAATTTACCTGCAGCTCAATTTAATTTGGGCGTAATGTACGCTAATGGCGTGGGTGTTACACGAGACTATGAAGCGGCACGTAACTGGTACGAAAAAGCAGCTGCAAACAATTACTCTTTAGCGCAATTTAATTTAGCCCTCATGTATTTTGAAGGACTAGGTATGCCAAAAGATCTTGAAAAGTCATATATTTGGAATACTATCGCTGAGTACAACGGTAATATGCAAGCGAGTCATAGCCGTAAACTTGATGAGCGTAAAATGCTGCCTAAAGAAATTGAAGCAGCTAAAGAAAAAGCCGATGCCATTTATGCAAAAATACAAGTGGGTACCTATGCTGGCGAAGGTCGCTTATTTTAAAGTCTTATTTTAGAGTTTAAGACCGTAGCTTTAAACTAATCTAAAAAAGGCTGAATTACATAATGTAATTCAGCCTTTTTAATATATCTTGATTAGCAAGTTAACACCTATTCAACTTTACCAAATCAGCACCCTATTATTTTATGTAAAGCCACTTTAGAAGCTTAATAATAAGTTTGCTTTGTTTTAGTAGCATAACAATGCGAGGATTAAACGAGCCCGATACTAACGTATTTTTAGCATGGCTAAACGTTAAAAAACCTTCTATACCATGATAATGCCCCATTCCTGAATGGCCTACACCACCAAAAGGAGCATCGTCAGCAGTTACTTGCACTAAGGTATCGTTTATTGCCACAGTGCCACTGATTGTTTGCTTCATAATGTATTCTTGAGCTTGCTTATCTTGGCCTAAAATATAAAGCGCTAATGGGTGGTGATGAGCTTTAATATAGTCAATTGCGCTGTCGAGCTTTTCATAACTCATTATTGGCAGTATTGGACCAAATAACTCATCTTGCATAAGCTGCATTTCGTCAGTTACTTGAGTCACTAAATGCAGCCCCATACGATGCTTTTCTTCGTCTTGCTGATTGTGTTCAAGTGGCTTAATAATGTTTGCACCCAGTTCTTGGGCTTGCTCTAAGTAGGTTGCCAAACGTTTATAATGCGCATCGCTAATGATAGAAGTTAAGTTTTTACCTTCAACACCGTCTTTAAAATGCTTTTTATACAACTCGCATAATTGCTGAATAAGCTGATGCTCAAGCTCTTTGGGTACAAATACGTAGTCGGGAGCAACGCATATTTGCCCTGCGTTGGCCATTTTTCCAAACAGTAAAGCTTGCGCCGCTTTTTTAATATCGGCATTTTGCGTAATAATAACTGGCGATTTACCACCGAGTTCGAGCGTTACTGGTGTTAAATTACGACTCGCTGAAGCCATTACTAATTTACCAACGGCCGTTGAACCCGTAAATAATAAATGAGCAAATGGCAGTGATGAAAACTGCGCGGCTACGTCGCTACCGCCTTGTATTATTTTGCAATGCGCTTGCATGTCGTCTTTAAATATTTTTTCGATAACGGCGTTTGTGTGAGGTGTAAACTCGCTTAATTTGAGCATAACTCTATTACCAGCAGCTATGGCGGTAAGCACAGGTACTAACGCTAACTGAATAGGGTAATTCCACGGTGCAATAATACCAACCACACCTTTAGGTTGGTAATTAACACTTACTTTTGAAGGCCACAAGCTTAAACCCACAGAGCGATTACTTGGCTTTGCCCATTTTGGTAGCTTTTTGATAATGTGCGCGAGTGTTTGAACCGTAGGCAATATATCGCCAAGTAGAGTATCGAAAGCGGTTCTGTAACCAAAGTCTTTTGAAGCAGCATCCACTAGCTCTTGCTCAAGTTCAACAATACGTACACGGAGTTTTTTTAATAAAACGAGACGTTTATCAATTGGCAAGTAAGGCGTTTCGAGAAAGCTTTTTCGCAATTCATCAAACTGGGGAATTAAAGGCATTGCCTGTGATGTCTCAGTGCTCAAAATAGGTTACTCAATTTTTAAAGTTATTAACGACTATAACCTTGTTCTGTTTTTCGAGCAATAACACTAATTATCTAAAAAAGAGCTTCTTGAGTACTACAAATAAGTATAAAGAGTAGTTTTGTTTAAAACTGTAAATATAAACAAAGCTACTCTGGAATAGGTTGGTTGGAACTAATTTAGTTCAGCTTTAAAAGCCAAATACTTGGGCTGCAATCGTCATTGTAACCAGCGTAATTAATACAATAGCCACAATGTTTAGCACAAAACCCGCTCTTATCATGTCGCGCATTTGAATTTGCCCTGAGCCAAACACAATAGCATTTGGTGGTGTCGCTACCGGCATCATAAACGCACAACTACACGCTATAGCTGCAGGAATAACCCAAACCAATGGTGAACCTGTTATAGACTCTGCAACGGGCCCTAACAAAGGAAGAAAGCCAGCTGCAGTTGCTGTATTGCTTGTGATCTCAGTTAAAAACGTAATTAATGCCACAACAACAAGTACACTCATAACAAGTGGAATAGTGCTGGCGCCTTCAATTAGGTGAGCAATAAATTCAGCAAGCCCTGATGACTTAATTTGAGATGCAAGTGTAAGCCCGCCACCAAATAATAATAAAACGCCCCACGGCACTTTAGCTGCGCTTTCCCAATCAAGGATACGCTCATCTTTGCCTTTATTCGCTGGCATTACAAACAACAGCAATGCCGCTGCAATTGCAATAGTAGTATCTGAAATATTAAGACCTGTTATATCACCTAATAAAGGTCTAAATATCCAACACAGTGCTGCTAAAACAAACACAAATAACACGCCTTTTTCGGCGCGCTGCATTATACCTAGGCTTTTTAACTGCGTTGAAAACACCGCTTTTGTATCAATTTTTTGATCGTTTTTAATATTAGCATCTACTTTATACGCAAATTTAGTAAGCCAAACCCAGCTAATAATTAGCATGCCTAAAGACAGTGGTACGCCTACAATCATCCATTGCGCAAAGCCAATTTCTATTTGGTAACTATCTGACAAGTAAGCAGCCATTAAAGCATTAGGCGGAGTACCGATTAAGGTAGCAATACCACCAATACTTGCACCATAAGCGATTGATAACAGTAAAGCCTTACCAAAACCTTCATTACTCGGGTCTGATTGCTTAACTAAATTAGTAATTGAAAGCGCAATAGGCAGCATCATTACAGCTGTTGCGGTATTAGACATCCACATCGACAAAAATGCGGTTACCAGCATCATGGCTAAAATTTGCAAGCTTGGCTTTTTACCCGCATATAACATGGTGCTTAGCGCAATACGTTTATGTAACCCCCAACGCTCCATAGCAATAGAAATTAAAAAACCACCTAAAAATAAAAATATTAGCGGGTGCGCATACGGGGCAGCCACGCTTTTAATTGCTGCTATATCAGCCAGTGGTGATATTACCAGAGGGAGCAAAGCAGTTGCTGGAATTGGTACTACTTCGCTCACCCACCACGATGCCATCCAAAATGCTAAACCTGCGGTTTTAAATGCCGCTACAGACATACCCGTTGGTGGATCGAGTAAACATGTCAATAGCATTACTACAGGGCCTAGTATCAAAAAAAGCCATTGGAAATTTCTTTTCTTATCTGGTTTTTGCGTGAGTATATTATCTGTCATGGCAGGCCTCTAAAATTTGTATTTAAGACCAAGCGCAACACTGCTGTCGTCTTGTTCTTCTAAATTAAGGTCGGTGTATAAAAGGTAAGCAGTTGTTTGCTTGTCAAATACATAGTCAAGGCCCGTAGTCCATTGTGTTGCCTCAGAAGTTTGACGAAGTAAAGAGTCATCTTTAGCAAACTGTAATTTAGGTACCCATTTATCAAGCGTATAGCTTGCACTTAACACATAACCGTTACCTGATTTTATACCATCTGTTGATTCAGAATGCTGATATAGTGCACCAAGCTGTAATTGTTCAAATTTATAGGCTGCTGCTATTCGGCTCGCATTAATATTATTAAGAGAATCAACATGGCTTAATGATAAGTAATATGAGGTGTTTTTTAAGCTACGATCACCATAAATAAAAGTTGCTGCAAATCCAGCTTCGTTATCTTTGTTGTCGTCTTTTGGAGCATAAGTAAACGAAAATTGCGTATTATGCCAATGCTTAGAAGTGTATGTTAGCGTATCACCAAGTCTATCTTGTCCTGCAATAACTTGGGCTATGTCACCTTGGGTTTCATTAAAGTTATCAACTTTGCCTTCAGAGTATTTAAAGCGAGTATCATTTCTTCCCACTACAAGCTCGCCAAATTGACCTTTTAAACCAAGATAAGTATTCCTTGCACTAAATGGCTCTTCGGTGTCATCTTGCTCAAAGCCTTTTACTTGCACTTCGTATTTAAAAACAACGTTTAAATATTCATTTAATTTGTGTTGCCCTTGAATACCTATACGCGAAAATGGCGCTTCAATCTGCGTGCCTTCTTCTGCGTAACGCATAATACCCGTATCTGTATTAGCAATTTGCACTTCGGCTTTACCATAAACATCATATTCAGTAGCGCAAGCCGTGTACGAGTAAAAAGCAAAGCTACTTATTGAGGTGAGTAAAATAGTAGAGTGTGTAAACTTTATCATTATGTGTCCTAATTATTAGAATCTACTTGTTGTCAGACCTAATAAGGCAACTTTACTGCCAATGGTAAAATACTATTACATTTCAGATGGTTAATGGGTATTGCGTATAAAAAATAGAATAAATGTGCGGTTTCCCACACACCATAAAAACGAAGTTGTCACATAAACCACACAATTTAGTCAATAAACATATCACGGTTTAAATTGTATTTACTCATTTTATCGTAAAGGGTTTTACGAGCGATTTGCAGTGTATCCATCGTATTTTTAATACTGCCATGGTTACGCTCTAGGGCTTCTTCTATTAATGACTGCTCATAAAAAGCAACTTTTTCAGATAAGCTTAAATCGGGAGAAAGCTCACCTTTAGCCTGCGTTTTGCTAACACTAAAAGCAAGTTCTACTCCTAATAAAACCGCGCGTTCAGCTTGGTTTCTAAGCTCCCTTACATTACCAGGCCAGTCGTACGCTAAGAGTCGCTGTTGTATTTCGCTATTAAGAGGTGCTGGCGGCTTGTGATAGCGTGTTGCTGCAATAGAGCTAAAGTGCTTAAACAGTAATACTATATCTGCTTTTCGAGCTCTAAGTGGGGGTATATCTACTTTTACCAAACTTAGCCGATAATATAAATCTGCTCTAAATTCACCTTTTTCAACAAGTGAAAGCAAATCTACTTTAGTGGCTGCAACAATTCTTATATCTAACTCAATTGCTTTATTATCACCTACTGGAGTTACTTTTCGCTCCTCTAATACGCGTAATAATTTAACCTGCAACGACATTGGGGTACTTTCTATTTCATCTAAAAAAACTGTACCACCTTGTGCAAATTCAAACTTTCCCTTACGAGTGTGAGTTGCTCCGGTATAGGCACCACTTGCAGCACCAAACAACTCGCTTTCTATCAACTGCTCAGGCACCGCGCCGCAATTTATAGCCACAAAGTTACTTGCTGAGCGAATACTTTGATCGTGTAAGTAACGCGCTACAAGCTCTTTACCCGTGCCAGTTTCACCTTCAATCATTACATCAGCTGGGGTATCAATAACCGTATTGAGTAAATGCATCATATCTTGCATTTTAGGAGTATCACCCAGTATTCGTACACCCGGCGCTGAGGTTTTTTGTACAGCAAGTTTTAGTGCACGATTTTGAATCACTAAGCTACGCTTGTCGCATGCTCTTGCTATGCAATCAAGCAATGTTTCGTTTACTGGTTTTTCAAATAAGTCATACGCGCCTAATTGCATAGCTTTAACAGCAATAGTTACATCGGCGTACCCTGTTAAAAATATAACCGGCAGTTCACTATCAAATGCCGTGACTTGCTCAAGCAAAGTAAGCCCATCCATTGCAGGCATATTTATGTCACTCAGTACAACGCCCATAAAACGTCGATTAAGCTTTGTTAGAGCCGTACTTGCATCATTAAAGCACTCAACTGTATAGCCTTCGAGAGTAAGTAATTGCTTTAATGAATCTCTGATCATCGCTTCATCATCAACTACAATGATGTGCTTACACGGTGAGTTTTCAATCATCTGTTTTATCCTGCGTGCTTGATAGACTGATTATAAACTCAGCCCCGCCTTGCAGTCGATTGTGCGCACTTAAAGAGCCATTAAACGAGTCAATGATTTGTTTTGAAATAGATAGTCCAAGGCCTAAGCCGTTACTTTCTTTAGTACTATAAAAAGGTTCGAAAATATTACCAAAAGCATGTTGCTCTATTCCAGGCCCTGTATCTAAAATTGAGAGTTTTACTCGGTTATCAAAGCACTCAACATTAAAACTTAATTTACGTATTATTGCGCCATTCATAGCTTGGCTCGCGTTAGTTATTAAGTTAACCAACACTTGCTCAAATTTAAGTGAATCAACCCACACTATTAACCCACTATCTAAATTAGGCTGCTCTACGTGTACGTTATCTTGTTTTAGTTGTGAGCTGGCAATCATCAAGGCGTTATTTAATAAACCAGCTAACGGATAAGGCCTTAATTGAGTTTGTGATGGTTTGCTAAAATGTTTTAGCTGCCCCACTATTTTGTGTACGCGACCTACAAGCCCCTCAATCACAGTTATGCTTTCGCCAAGTGCGGTGTAATTTTGCTTAGCGAGTAAACGTTTGGCGCTTGCTAGGTAAGTATTCATAGCGCTAAGCGGCTGGTTTATTTCGTGATTAATACCTGCGCTTAACTGCCCAATTGTTGCAAGTTTTGCTGATTGAACTAATGCAACTTGCGTTTTCTCAAGCTCTTGTGTGCGCTCAATCACTTTTTGCTCAAGACTATGCCTAGAGTAAACGAGCTTTTTATAACCCGCAAAACGAGCAAGTAAACTATAACCAACAATAATAACTAAAGCATAAATGCTAAATGCCCAAAACAAGCGTATTAATTGAGCTGAATTTACTTTTGTAATATCAACAAGTACGTTCATATGTGCACTAAAGTAACGCAATGGTTTTGTCGCACTCACATAAAGGTTTTTATTAATTTTGAAATGCGAAATACCCTGGCTCTTATATTGAAACTGCTTAATATATACAGGTTGATGATCTAAATAAGCACGGCGTAACTTTATATTACGTCGCTTTGTTATATCAAACTCACTGAAGCTATTTAAACGCCATGTTTGCATATCAGACATCGCAATTACATTATCACTAAGCTCTAAATAAAAATGGCTACCTTTAGATGTATTTAAAAGCTCTCTGTCGTTTTCAAATTTGCTTACATTCACTTTTAATACAACAACACCAACCGCTTTGTTGTCGTGATAAACAGCCTGCGAAAAATAAATACCACGCTCTTTTGAACGCATACCTAGTGCAAAGTAGGCCACTTTTTCACCTGCAAATGCACGTTTAAAGTAAGGTCTAAAGGCAAAGTTACTACCTAAAAATGTGTAATCGGCTTGCCAGTTACTACTTGCCGTTACTGCGCCTTGGGCATTCAGTACAAATATATCTGATGCACCACTGGCTTGTTGTATATCAGCTAAGTAGTTATTTATAGCGTTGTAATGGGCTTGGTCGCCGTTTGCAAATTCAATCATTAACTGATTATAAGTAAGTAGCTGGGGAATAGCCGAAAAACGAGCGAGTTCAGTATCAATGTAATTATTTAATTGAGTAACCTGACGCTGCGCTTGAGCTGTTGCTTTTTCAATATCGTGAGCGCGGCCTACCCAAAATGTAACAACCAAAATTAATACTAATAATATACATACTGTAATTATTTTTTTAGAAAACGTAAACATGGCCTACCCGAGAAATAGCCTAAAAATTTAAGGTCGCTAGTGTAACGACTTATATGAGGCAGGGATATAAACTTTTTGTTAACAAATGAATTTAATTATACTTGTTAATTAAATTTAGTCCTAAAAACAAAAAACACCGCAAACAGTTGTGCTTGCAGTGTTTAAGGTTTAGAACAAAATTAATACGTTATTAATTTGTAGCTAAAGCTGATCTGTTTTTTAGGTATTTGTATAAACCAATTAATGAAGCAGCTATCCAAAATATTTCTATCACAAAGCTCGCTAAATTAAAGTTATAGCAAAGGCTAATTAACAACAAAATCGCCCCTGTTAAATTCATCATATTATACGTTAGGCTAGATGGAGACGTCTTTCCTAGCTGCAGTAAGAAAAATGAACCAACTACTAAAAAAGTACCTGTCATACCTATGATGTCAAATAAGAGTGCTATCACGAAACTATCCTTTATCCATTTTTAAATAACCCAATAAACTGGCCCGATCCATGGGGAGGGTATTTTTTCATTCATTGAAACAGCAAACCGGGCGATTCTATCAATATGGTAAATTCTAACAAGGCCATATGTCCGTATGAATAAATTTTACTGTATCTGAATTATTTAAAAGTTACTTTGCCACCAATTATTTTATAGGCAGGCGCACCACGAATAATCGCTTCTCGGGCAAAAGGCCGACTACAGTTAGGGCAAATACAGGGCTCTTGTGTAAAGTCTTGACTAATACGCTCTTTAAAACACTTAACTAATGCTCCTTTGCCTCCTTTTCGATATTTAAATAAGGAAGCTTTACAAGCAGAGCAAAAAATATCGACCGTTTTAGTTGGGCCTTTTTTATTAGGTTTTGCCATTAAGTCCTTCAGTACTATATAAAAAATTATTCTTTATGATACCAGTTTATAGCAATTCGTTTAATTAAGTGATCTATTTAGAGGGTAGAAAAACGTGTTGATAGCTAGGCGAAAGTTCGCTATTTAACTGTTCTAAATGAGAATTTTTTAACACAGGGAGCGACACATTTAGCCTCGCAAAATGATTAGGTATTATTGCTCATTGGTATTAGGTGGGTAAAGGTGACCACTGGGTTTTAAAATTTTTACGCGGTATGGATACTAAAGTGAGCTCATAATAATTTAATGATGATGAAAAATATAACCTAATCTTTGAAAAAGAAGCGGTTTAATTGAGATGATAGTACATTCATATTAAAAGGTTTGATTATAAACCCCGATACTTTAGCTGCAATAACTTGCTTAACTTTATCTGTACTATCCTCACAGGTAACCATCAACACAGGAATATCGGCAAGGGCTCTGTCTTTTCGAATGTTTGTGAGTAAATCAACGCCATCCATTTTTGGCATATGAAGATCTGTAATAACCAAATCGAAATGCTGGTCACGTAATAAAGCCAAAGCTTGTAATCCATCTGTAGCTTCAACGATATTGCAATACTCCAACTTTCTTAGCATATTAATTAAAACATGACGCATAAGCGGCATATCATCAACTACTAATATTTTCATTAATACCGCTACCAAATCATGTAAATACGATTATATAAACCTACTCTACTCTCAGGTAAGAATCAAACCGGGCATTATCGGCTACTCAACCCTTACGGCCAAATACCTAAAATAAGCCCCATTAACGAAAACTGTAAAATACAGTAACTCCCGTTAATTAAAAATAGCTTTAAAGGGCGTTGCTCGAATATATAACTTAACCCTAGTGAACTACTGATCCAAAAAAAACCGATCACAAAGCCTGTTCCTACACACTCAACTAAACTTGCGTCTTTACCTAAAAATAGAGACAACATTAAAGCCGCTATAAATACTAAAAAGAAGCTGCCGCCAAATATCAACTTGGGATTGGCTGATTGCAAATCAAGGTCGGTTAAGCCAATACTTTCTAGCCAAGCGTTTTTAAAGAGTGCTTTTGAGTACCATATGCCGCCAAGCATAAAAGAAGACAGTGCAGCCACCAGTATTGCAAAATAATCTACATCGAAAAGGTTCATACAAATAGCCGTATACAAAATGTGTAATACCGTTTGGTATTAAATATTAACGGTATAAAGATACTCTCAATGTAGTTACAAATAAGGTATTGAGCAAATTGCTTAACTTGAGTTAATTGCCTTTATGGAGAGTAATTTTAAAAATAAAGGCTATAAATCGCCAAATTTAGCGCTAGTTAACGCCGCTAAATTAGTTGGGGAGAGTGCGATTTCTAAACCTCGCTTTCCGGCGCTCACATAAATAGTATCAAAAAGTGAAGCACTACTATGAATAAACGTAGCTAAGCGTTTTTTTTGCCCAAGTGGACTTACTCCACCTAAAATATAACCAGTGCTAGCTTGAACTTTTTGCGGGGCAGCCATGGCTACTTTTTTGGCACCACATAATTTTGCTAACTGTTTTAAGTTAACTTGTTGCGACACAGGAGTAACAGCAACAATTAGCTGCCTTTCATTCGTTTCCAGAACAAGGGTTTTATATACTTGGGCGCTATCTAAATTTAACTTTTCAACAGCTTCAAGCCCATATTGACTATTACCTGCATCGTGTTCGTAACTGAGTACTTCAAAGGGGATTTTTTGTTTTTTAAGTAATTCGATTGCTGGGGTCATACTATTTAATCGTGTTTTTTTTAACAGTAACAAAAATAAAATTTAAAGCAAAAAAAACGACGCTAAAAAGCGCCGTTTCATTATTAATAATAATTTAAATTTACTTAGTTAAATCATCAAAAAACTTTTTAACCCCGTCAAAAAAGCCTTGCTCTTTAGGACGATTTTTCGAGCTATCTGTACCCATACTTTCATCTAACTCTTGCAGTAGTTCACGTTGACGCTCGTTAAGATTAACTGGCGTTTCGATTACTACCTTACAAATTAGATCGCCTTGGGCACCACTTCGAACAGACTTAACGCCTTTGCCACGCATACGGAACATTTTGCCCGTTTGCGTTTCAGAAGGTATTTTAAGCTTTGCACGACCATCAAGTGTTGGCACCTGAATTTCGCCACCAAGACCTGCTGTTGTAAAGCTAATTGGTACTTCACAGTATAAATTATTTGCTTCACGTACAAATATTTCATGTTCGCGAACAGATACTTGCACGTACAAGTCGCCAGATGGCGCGCCGTGCATTCCGGCTTCACCTTCACCAGTTAAGCGGATACGGTCTCCTGTATCAACGCCAGCTGGAATTTTAACTGAAAGCGTTTTAGTTTTTTCTACGCGGCCCTGGCCATGACATTTGTTACAAGGGTCTGAAATAATCTGACCTTGTCCCTGACACGTTGGACACGTTTGCTGAACAGCAAAGAAACCTTGGCGCATTTGTACTTGGCCAGCACCATGACATGTAGTACATGTTTTAGGCTTTGAACCTGCTTTAGCACCACTGCCATCACACGGCTCACAACCCACCCATGTTGGCACTTTAATTTCAACTTCTTTACCACGAACCGCTTCTTCTAAGCTCAAGTCCATGTTGTAACGTAAGTCAGAACCACGTTGTTGACGAGATTGACGTCGACCACCGCCGCCACCAAAAATATCGCCAAATACGTCACCAAATACATCACCAAAATCGCCATGACCGCCACCAAAGCCGCCATGACCACCGCCACCGCCTTGCTCAAATGCCGCGTGACCATGTTGGTCATACATTTGGCGTTTTTGAGGATCGGTTAAAATCTCGTAAGCTTCTTTAACTTCTTTAAATTTAGTTTCAAGCTCTTTATCGCCTGCGGTACGATCTGGATGATATTTCATCGCTAAGCGTTTATACGCTTTTTTTATGTCTCGCTCACTCGCATCTTTGCTTACGCCGAGGGCTTCGTAATAATCGCGTTTTGACATATCTATCACACTACTCTTTTCTGTTTGCAGCGTGAGCTGCTGGATAAACCGATAAATCGCATCGATTTATCATTGAATTTTTAAACCTTAAATACATGCAAAAGGCGCGACAAGCTATTGCTCGCGCGCCTCAATTGTTCATCCTAACCTAAACACTCGATTGAGTTAAGTGTTTTTGGCTAGCGAGAAGCGTTAGCAACAATTACTTGTCGTCTTTCACTTCTTCGAACTCTGCATCAACAACGTCGTCGTCTTGCTTAGCTGATTGCTGTTGCTCGCCTGCATCTGCTGAACCTTGCTGTGCTTTCGCTTGTGCAATTTCCATTAGTTTTTGAGACTTTTCAGCAAGAGCTTGAGTTTTAGCTTCAATCTCTTCTTTGTTGTCGCTCTTAATAGCAGCTTCTAAATCTACAACAGCCGCTTCAATCGCTTCTTTGTCTTCGCTTGGTAATGCATCGCCAGCTTCTTCAATTTGCTTACGAGTACCATGTACTAGAGCATCAGCTTGGTTACGAGCAGCTACAAGTTCTTCAAACTTTTTATCGTCTTCAGCATGTGCTTCTGCATCACGAACCATTTTTTCAACTTCTTCATCGCTTAAGCCTGAAGATGCTTGAATTGTGATTTTTTGCTCTTTACCTGTATCTTTATCTTTTGCAGATACATGTAAGATACCATCGGCATCAACATCGAATGTTACTTCGATTTGCGGTGTACCACGTTGTGCTGGGCGAATACCTTCTAGGTTAAATTGACCTAGAGATTTATTGTCGCTTGAACGTTTACGCTCACCTTGTAACACGTGAATTGTTACAGCAGATTGGTTATCTTCAGCTGTTGAGAATGTTTGCGATTTCTTAGTAGGAATCGTCGTGTTTTTCTCAATTAATGCAGTCATTACTGAGCCCATTGTCTCAATACCTAGAGATAATGGAGAAACGTCTAGTAATAGTACATCTTTAACGTCACCAGCAAGTACACCACCTTGAATCGCTGCGCCTACTGCAACTGCTTCATCAGGGTTTACGTCTTTACGTGGTTCTTTACCGAAGAAATCAGCAACTGTTTTTTGTACTAAAGGCATACGTGTTTGGCCACCAACAAGAATAATATCGTTGATGTCGCTTACTGATAAATCAGCATCAGCAAGTGCACGTTTAAGTGGCTCTAGAGATTTAGTTACTAAATCTTCAACTAGTGATTCAAGCTTAGCACGTGTTAGTTTCACGTTCATGTGCTTAGGACCAGATGCATCAGCAGTTACATACGGAAGGTTTACTTCAGTTGATTGTGCAGATGACAGTTCAATTTTTGCTTTTTCAGCAGCTTCTTTAACACGTTGCATTGCAAGAGGATCAGTTTTTAAGTCTAAACCTTGATCTTTCTTGAATTCAGCTACTAAGTAGTTGATTACACGGTTATCGAAATCTTCACCACCTAAGTGAGTATCACCGTTTGTAGCAAGTACTTCAAAAGTGTGCTCGCCTTCAACTTCATCAATTTCAATGATTGATAAATCGAAAGTACCGCCACCTAAGTCATATACTGCAACGATGTTTTCGCCACGGTTTTTATCCATACCGTAAGCAAGTGCCGCAGCAGTTGGCTCATTGATAATACGTTTAACTTCAAGACCCGCAATACGGCCAGCATCTTTCGTTGCTTGACGTTGTGAATCGTTAAAGTATGCAGGTACTGTGATTACAGCTTCAGTTACTTCTTCACCTAAGAAGTCCTCTGCCGTTTTCTTCATTTTTTTCAGTACTTCAGCAGAAATTTGTGGTGCAGCGCGTTTTTCGCCACCCGCTTCTACCCATGCATCGCCGTTATCAGCTTTGATGATTTTAAACGGCATAATGCCGATATCGCGTTGTACTTCTTCGTCTTCAAAACGACGACCAATTAAACGCTTGATTGCAAATAATGTGTTTGTCGGGTTAGTAACCGCTTGACGCTTAGCAGATTGACCTACTAATGTTTCGCCGTCTTGCGTGTAAGCAATAATAGACGGGGTTGTGCGATCGCCTTCCGCGTTTTCAATAACACGTGCTTTGCCACCATCAAGTACTGCAACACAAGAGTTTGTAGTACCTAAATCGATTCCAATAATTTTACCCATGAAACTTCTCCAACTTCAATATTCGTTAATACGTTCGATGACATAGTAAATAGGGATGCGCCAAACTTATTTCAACTGTAAAAATGAAAAAAAATCCATTTTTTGTGATTTATTTACAAAATAACCCTAATAATTGTAAGGAATGGTGATTTTTGCACCGCCAGAGACGTTTTTAATTACTGGTCTGACTAGTTTGGTTGTGTTATAAATTTATTAAATCGCACTATAAGAGGACATCTTCATGCATTTTGAACAATTACTTCTCCAAGCTGCAAAAATTGGAAGTTCAGACAATACCGAACAATTAACTAGCACAATGCAATTTCCAGAAAACTGGTGCCAAGGCAGAACTGCTTTTGGTGGGCTCTCAGCCGCACTGTTGTATCAAGCTATCAGAGGAAAAGTATCCAGTGATCGTCGCCTACTCTCACTCAGTACAAATTTTGTAGGGCCATTACTAGCTGATACTCCTTTTTCGTTATCGGTAGAAATATTAAGACAAGGTAAAAGCAGCACACAGGTACTCGCTACAGCCATTCAAAATGAACAAGTGTGTGTAATTGTACAAGCGTGTTTTGCTAAAAGTAGAGAGTCGGGTGTAAATGTGCCTGTTTCAAAGTCTTTAGGGTTAAAACCGGTAGACGAGCGCCATACTCTACCTTTTATTAAAGGCCAGATGCCTGAATTTTTTCAACATGTTGATTTATGCCCTCAACAAGGTGCCATGCCATTTAGCAGCGCAGAAACGTCTCACTTAGGGGGATGGATGCGCTTTAAACATACGCCCGAACAAATAACTGAAGCGCATGTAATTGCATTAACAGATGCATGGCCACCTACGTTATTACAAATGTTTAAACAACCCGCTCCAGCTAGTAGCATGTCATGGTATTTAGAGTTTGTACAAGAGCCAAACTTATCACCTGGCGAATGGCTTGGCTTTGAAGCAATCACTCATCATTCAAAAGATGGCTATGGTTTAGAAGATGGCTGTATATGGTCACAATCCGGTGAGCTAATAGCGCTTACACGTCAAACAGTGGCGTTATTTGATTGATGAATGGGTTTGGCCTTCATCAACAATTCTTTTATAAGTACCGTTTTGCTTGATGAGCGCCAAACCTATATCAAACTCAGTAGCTAAAGATAGGTTATTAAAATAAGCAGGTCGCTCTGCTTTTGGAAATAAAGTGTAAATTTGCACAACTTCGGGTGATTTATGTTTATTGTAGTAATAGTAAAAAATACGCTTATCTAACACAATTACATCCACCCAACCTTTTAACAGCTTATCTACCTGCGCCTTTTGATTAATAACCTCTTGATATGAGCTAAAGTGTTTAACATTACTTTTAAATATAGAAGGCAGATATGCAGTTGCATTTTGAAAAGCAAGGACGTTTTTATTAAACATGCCTTCTATTTCATCAATATTATATTTATTTCGCTTGAGTGTGATGGCTACATTTTCATAACTAAGTACCGGTTTACTTGAGTAAATACCTGCACTACTTTCTCCTGCATAATTTAAAAGTATATCTACTCCTTTATTATGCAATTGATGCTCAGCGCGTTTATTCGACATATATTGCACATTAATATTGGCAAATCCATTAGCCTTTAACGCGGCTTTGATTAAACCTAGGTGTATACCCGAGTCTGTTTTTTCAAAAACATAGGGCGGAATTGATGCGCTCGCGGCGATAATTACTTCTCGCTCTTTATTACTAGCCACAGCATTTTGCGAACAAATAAAGAGCCACATTAGTATGCAGTACAAATAATATTTCACACGCTTCCTTTACATAACGAGCAGCTTGATGGCAGAACGCGTTGTATTAATGTATTAAATATAGCAAAATTGAAGAAATATTCTTCTTGCTTGGTATTAAATTGCAAACTGTCTGCCCCTGCTGCGATCTGATCATAGATATACCTCGCATAATCGCAAAACAAATGGCGATATGCCCACATTGCCACCATAAACTTTGCGAAGCCGATGTTAATCACGACAGTCGCATAGTAGCACTAAGCTTTAGCGCACTATTAATGTTGCTCAGCAGTATGTTTTACCCTTTTATTTCATTTAGTAGTAGCGGTATAACTCAAACTATTACACTGCCCGACGCGGCTCGAATTTTGTTTAATTATGATAGTGAGCTACTTGGCTTATTTATTGATTTGAGCATTATTGCCCTGCCCATGGGTTTGCTTGTTATTTTAATTCCTTTGCATCTTGGGCTTTTAAAAGCATTACCAGAGAGCATTGCAAGGCGACTACTAAAGTTCACTTTGGCGTTAGAGCCTTGGATTATGTCGGAAATATTTTTAATTGGCGTACTTGTTAGTATGGTTAAAATCATGTCGCTGGCTGATATTAGCTTCGGCACGAGTTTTTGGGCTTATGTGGGGTTTGTTATTTTATACATAGCTGCACTTGTTCACTTAAATCGCCCACGCTTATGGGCTCAAATAAAGCCTGTAAAAGTACTCGAAGGCGCAGAGCATGCTAAACGTGCAATAGATGAAAATATTAAAGCCTGCCATGTGTGCCATCAACTATGTACCGGTAATATTTGCCAGCGTTGCCATACAAAAACACACGTCAGAAACCCTTATAGCGTACAAAAAGCAGCAGCTTGGCTAATTACTTCTGTTGTTTGTTATATTCCAGCAAATGTTTTACCTATTATGCACACCACTAGCCTTGGGGATGAATCCCCTTCGACTTTAATTGGTGGTGTTATTACTCTTTGGAAAAGTGGCTCCTACCCTATTGCCGCTATTATATTTTTAGCCAGTGTGGTTGTACCGCTTGCTAAGGCATTTGTATTGAGCTTTTTATGCTTTATGGTTACAAGGCCTGCCAATAAACATACAAAAAGTTACACCCGAATTTATCAACTGACTGAGTTTATTGGTAAATGGTCGATGATAGATGTATTCGTGGTTGCTATTTTAGTGGCCTTAGTTCAACTGGGTAATTTAATGTCAGTAACGCCAGGATTAGGCATTGTATTTTTTACAGTTATGGTAATATGCCAAATGATGGCTGCCCATGCCTTTGACCCACGCTTATTGTGGGATTCCCCTAAAAACAAAAAATCAGAGAACAAAGCATGACCGAAACCGCCGAAATAACAAAAGAACCGAAAATTTCCGCTATCTGGATCATTCCGGCAATTGCGCTTTTAGTGGGCATGTGGATGTTATACCAATACCAAGCTAATAAAGGCCCTACTATTTTTATCGAAATGCCACAAGCAGAAGGTATTATTGCAGGTAAGACTGAAATAAAAGTGCGCAGTGTAAAAATAGGTCAAATTGATCATGTTAGGCTATCCGACACGCAAGACAGCGTAATTGCTCGCGCGCAAATAGATAAAAATTACAACGAGCTACTGACTAACGATGCCAAAATTTGGGTCGTGAAACCACGCATTGATGAAACAGGTATTAGCGGGATGAGTACGTTATTGTCTGGTGTATATTTAGAGTTTTCACCCGGTGAAAGTAAAGAACTAAAAGAGCGTTTTAAGTTACAAGATGAACCCGCCCTTATTGGTAAAGATGTGAAAGGTGGTCGTTTTAAATTAATGAGTTACAACGCTGAAGTACTTGATGTAAGCACCGGTATATTCTTCAAAAATTATAAAATAGGGCAAATAGAAACCGCCACTTTTGATTGGGAAAACCAAGCAATGAAGTACGGCGTATTTATTAAAGCCCCTTATCAAAATCTGATCACCATGAACTCTATTTTTTGGGTGAACGCAGGAATTGAAATTGACCTATCTGCCGATGGTATCAATATTAATACGGGCTCTTTGAGTAAACTATTAAAAGGCGGTATTTCGGTTGGTTTACCTGAACAACAGGCCCCGGGTGAAATAGCACAAGATGGGCATAGCTTTTCATTAAGCCAAAGCTATAAAGAGGCGTTAGAAGAGCGCTTTTATGATTTTGATTACTACCTAATTGAATTTGAACAATCAGTTCGAGGACTACGCACAGGTGCACCTGTCGAATACAGAGGTATGCGTGTAGGTACTGTTGTTGAAACCCCTGCCAATGTAATTATTGACGGTAAACCTGCCCACTTTAGAAACCATAATACGGCGGTTCCAGTGCTTATAAAAGTAGAATACGGACGCTTGTATCATGACAGTGCTTCAGCAAAAGAGTATTGGCAAGGCAGTTTAAAGGGCTGGATTGAAAGTGGTATGCGCGCCTCGTTAAAGCCTGGTAATTTATTAACGGGTGCTGTGTATGTAGATTTTGATATATACCCCGACGCGCCAGAAGCGCACCTAGGTAAACTTGTGCAGTATGATGTTTTTCCGAGTATTTCAAGCGGTATAACTGTATTAGCAGATCAAGTTTCTGACGTACTTAATAAGGTAAATAACTTAAAAGTTGAAGATAGCTTGGCACAAATGCAAGCTACATTTACCGATTACCGAGCGCTTGCTAATGAAATGCGAGAGCTGCTAAGCCAAAAAGATACACAAAACTTACCTGGCGACTTTAACCGTAATTTCGAAAAGATGACAAAAAGCATGGAGCAGTTTGAAGTCACTATGCGCCAATTTGATAAAACCATGGCCAGTTACCAAGCCGGTTCTGAACTTCATCATCAAATACAGCAAACGTTAAAAGAGTTTAAACGTTTAAGTGAGGGCCTACAGCCTCTAACTCGCGGATTAAACGAGCAACCTAATATGCTAATTTTTGATAAATCATTACCAGCAGATCCAAAACCAAGGAAGCAATAATGAAATCGTTATTTTTAACTGCAAGTTTATTATTACTATTGGCAGGTTGTAGTTCATCAATACAAACTGCGACACAGTATTACCAGTTTGAGCAGCCTATAGGTGCATCGTCTCGAAACGTTGCAGATACAGATGCGCAACTAAGAATACAAACTGTTGTACTTAGAGGCGCTTTAAATAATTTGGGCATTGCTATGAAAATAGATAGCAACCAAATTCATGCTGCAAATTATAACCTGTGGGGCGAATCGCCGGATGTAATGCTTACTGCAACAGCCCAGCAAACACTTTTTAATGCTATGCCCAACTGGATGGTAATAAAAGGCTTACCGGTCATTACTGAACTTGATCAACAAACGTTTTATGAGCTTGAATACGAAATTCACCACTTTAATGGCGATATGCAAGGTAACGCTGATATTTCTGGGCTTTGGCGTTTATATTACACACACCCTGAAACAGGCCGACGCCTTATAAGTATTAATAATTTTTCGCAATTGGTCCCTATTGATGATGATGGCTATGACGGTTTAGTTTCAACACTTGAAGCAACATGGCTAAATATAAACCTAAATGTTGCAAAACAAATAGAACAAGCAAGACTTTAATCGTTAAGTGACAATATAATCACGGCGGTTTTATCATCATTGATAACCGCCTTGCCCTCTATTTTAAAACCCAATTTTAACAACACATTCTGCGATGCCCTATTATCTGGTGATGTTATTGCACACAGTTTTGTAATTCCAAATTCATGCTTATGTTGCAAAAGTGCGCTGGCCGCTTCAAAAACATAACCCTTTTTTTCAAAACCGCTTACAAGTGCAAAACCTAAATCAGGTTGTTGTAACGCTGCTCGTTTATAAAACCCAACAACGCCAACCACTACAGCATTATGCAAAGTAATAATGTAAGGCCCAAAGCCTTGGCGTACATGAGAAGCAATAAATGACTGATTGATGTACGACTTGGCATCATCAAGGGTATAGATTGCTTTATCACCAATATGCTCTATGAAACTCGCCTGATTAACTAGCTTAAGTAAAATAGCTGCATCAAGCTCATTTGCATGGCGCAACAACAGTCGATTTGTTTTAAATACAGCGTTCAATGTAAGCTCCTTTAAAAAACTTTGTTTTGCATGTAACTTTTTGTTGACTGAAATTAAAAAGCAGATTATTTTTGCGCCGATGTTTTTACAGGCACAACAATAGCGGTTTGCACTCCTTGCACCGTCTGGCGCCAAAGCCAACGCGTTTCACTTAAGCTGCTATTTAACATGACTGTTTATGTGTCCCTCCCTCGCGTACAAAAGCAGTGACTTGGAAGATGATTTTACAACAAACTTATCATCTTCTTTGTTTTTGTATAAGCAGTTTAAAAATTAATACTATTGTAATTTTTATACATGCTTTTAATTTTGTGAATACTTAAATGCTTGAACCTTCTGCGTTAAGTTTACTGCCACCGTTGGTGGTAGTTGTATTGGCTGTTGTATTACGCCGCCCTATTTTATCTTTACTTATTGGTGCTTTAGTTGGTTTAGTTATCGCCGATCCTGCACAGGTACTTACTAACTTTGCGAGTACATCGCTAAAAGTGATGACAGACGAAACCATCGGC
Source organism: Pseudoalteromonas sp. SR43-3 (assembly GCF_014163875.1). Lineage (NCBI taxonomy): Bacteria > Pseudomonadati > Pseudomonadota > Gammaproteobacteria > Alteromonadales > Pseudoalteromonadaceae > Pseudoalteromonas > Pseudoalteromonas sp. SR43-3. The sequence continues at coordinate 44,575 of NZ_JACJEC010000024.1, forward strand.
TGGCTAATACTTGTATGTGGTGGCTTTGGTGCTTTGATCGCGCTATTAGTGCGCACAGGTGGCGCATCGGCTTTTGGCAAGTTAGCCCTTAAATACACTAAAGGTAAACGCTCATCTTTGTTTATGACCTTTTGTTTGGGTGTAGTTATTTTTATTGATGACTACTTAAATGCGCTTACCGTGGGTGAAACCATGAAACGCATTACCGATAAATTTAAAGTGAGCCGTGAGATGCTTGCCTATGTTGTAGACTCTACTGCTGCACCAATTTGTGTACTTGTCCCTTTATCTACTTGGGCGGTTTTTTTTGGTGGCTTACTTGTAGATAACGGTATTGCAGAAGAAGGCAAAGGGATTGCAGTTTATATCCAAGCCATACCGTATATGTTTTATGCGTGGTTTGCAGTGCTTGTTGTTTTACTTGTTGTGCTGGGTATTATTCCTGCGATTGGTCCAATGAAAAAAGCAGAGCAAATGGCGCAAATTGAGCAAGCTCAAGTCGACCCTGCTCAATACAATGACGTTCAAACAGCGGATGAATATGCGGTAAAAGCCGTAGAAGAAAACTTTGAAGATGCTGATCCTAAAGGTAAATTACGTAACTTTTTGGTGCCGATTATTTTACTGGTTGCATTTACTGTTTACTTTGAAATAGACGTATACAAAGGCTTATTAGCAACAATGGCGGTCACTCTCCCGTTTTATGCTCTACAAAAATTAATGAGTGTAAGTGAAATGATTGAACGCATGCTTGATGGCTTTAAAAGTATGATCCCCGCGATTGGTACTGTTATAGCTGCGTTTATATTTAAAGATGTATGCGACTTAATTGGTTTGCCTCAGTTTGTTATTGGCAGCTTAAGCCCTTATATGACCGCTGCATACTTACCAGCCGTGGTATTTATTTCAATGGCTATATTAGCGTTTGCAACGGGGTCTAGCTGGGGTATTTTTGCTGTATCAATTCCCATTGTTATGCCACTGGCTAATGCGGTTGATGCAAACATACCACTAGTCATTGGGGCGCTATTATCGGCTTCTTCTTTTGGTAGCCAAGCGTGTTTTTACTCAGATTCAACCGTACTCGCAGCGCAAGGTTCTGGTTGTAATTTAATGAGCCATGCCGTTACACAATTGCCATATACACTGATTGCTGCGGCATTAGCTGTTATAGGCTTTTTGATAATGGCTTAAATTTGCTTAAATAAAAACCCCAATGTAGTGATACATTGGGGTTTATTTTTAGCTACATAGATAAAGCTTATTTTTGTAGTTTAATACCATTGTAATGGGCATCAAGCGTTGTGATTTTAGTTTGATTAGGTAAATCGGCAAAGTCACTTTCTATAAACTTAGTCCCGCGTAATTGCACATTTAAACGTGCAGCATTAGGGTTAAGCATTGTTTGCTTGTAGTAGTCTTTTATATCTGCAAGCGTTACTTTTTCAACTTCATCAATCAGCTTTTGCTTAGAATCAAAGGTAAAGTTTTCACGATACCAATCGTTTATCAGTGGGCTCATTTCGTCACTTAAGTTTTTAGGCTGCTCTTTAAGTGATACAAGGGTAGAGTTTTTCAGCTGCTCAAAAGTCTCTTCGCTCATGTTATCAAGTTCAACTGCGTATTCTTTTTTAAACTTATCAAAACGAGCTTGTATTTCTTTTGGTCCTTTAACCGGTGTTTGAATATACAAACCAATTGCTGAGTAATCTTCAATTGGGCGAGCTAACGCACCTACTGCGTATGCAAGTTGCTCCTCAGTACGCATTTTATCAAACGCAACAGTTCTAAAGTGGCTTTGTAATACAGCTGCTTCTGCTTTTTGTTTGTAACCCGCAACAGGGTGAACGGTCATATCAACCACCGCTACATCGGCTACATCGATATCTTTTTGCAGTACCAGTGTTTCGCCCGGTTGTGGCAACCACGCTTTGCTTCGTGCAAATTCACTGCGCTTATGATTACTTGGTAATGTTGCACTTAACTCTTGTGCAATCGCGTCAATATCTTGCTGATCGTAGTTACCGTAACTAAATACACGTAAATCGTTTTGTGCAAACGTAGCTGTTTTTAATTGTGCTAAGTCGGCAACACTCAGTGAGTCAGCGGCTTTAATAAGCGCATCTGTATCAAAGCCACCTGTACGCGTTAGTTTTGAATACTCGCCAAATGCTTGTGCATACGGAAACTGCTTTTGTTGGTTTAGTAAATTACGTTTAAAACGATCTACGGCTTGGTTAAATGCTTGTGCTGTTTCATCAGCTTTTAAGCCGGTTAAAGCTTGTTTAAGCAATACATCTTGCTTATCTGTAAAACCACTCATAGATAAAACAAGGCCATTACTCGGTGCTAAGCTTACACTCATACCGGCGATCGCTGCTTCGGTACTTAACTGACTTTGTTGAATATTATATAAATCGGCCCAAACAGAATAAAGGACTTCTGCTTTAATATCGTTCAAACCGGGTTGAGTATTTATATAAACTTCAACAAGCCCTTTTGGCTGCTCTGCAAATTTTTGACTTGCTTGGCGCCATACTTTTACACCACTTTTATCGTAAGCAAGTTCTGGGTGTTTTTGCTCTTTAAATGCTTGCGTTTTTATTGCAAAATTTTCAGGCAATAAATTGTTTACTGTTGGTAGTGCTAACTTAAATTCGCTTGGTTTTTTCCAGCTGGCAATTTCATCATCGCTAATGTCACTGATGCGGTATTTACCGTCGTAAAAGTGTAGTTGTGAGTCTGTCTCTTCTTGCTGCGATACATACCAAATACGAAGGGTGTCGGCATTTAACTGCTCAAGTACATTGTTTACAGCGTCAGCGTCAAACTTTGCATAATAATAAGGTGCATTAATAGCGTGATTTAACGGATAGTCTTGCATGCTTTGCGTAAGCGAGCTTACATAATTAAACTCATCACCTTTTTCTAAAAACTTAAACTGGTTATTAAGGGAAGTACGAATTTCGTTGAAATACTTGCTATCAACGCCTTCTTTTTTAATTAAATCGATGTACTGCATAATAGTCGCAACTATTTCGTCACGATTTTTCATGCCTTCATCGGTAAGCTCTACATTTACATTTAACGAACCGTAGTTGCCATATTGATTTGGTGCAGCTGAAGCTGAAAGCTGAGACACCCACCCTTTATCACGAAGAAGTTGCGCTGGGCTGCCCGGCATTTCATTACTTAGTAAATACGCTACAAATCGGTTTGGTTTAAGTGCAAATTCGCTATTATTATTAGCAATGGTGAAATCAAGTTGCAGCTGTTTTACATCTTCATTTGGTGCATAAAACACGCGTTTTCCGCCAGCGTTATCAAAATCAAGTTTTGCAGTCACTGTTGGTTTTTCGATATTTTTATTTTTTATGTCAGCAAAGTATTTTTGCGCTTTTTGCTCCATTTCAGCAATAGGTAAATTAGAAATAAGCGCAACTTTCATAATATTTGAAGAGTAGTATTTATTATAAAAATCAACCGTTTCTTTATGAAGTGAACTGTTTTCTTTATCGCCAAGGGTTTCTAGGTTACCAATTAAAAAGCGATTAGCCGGGTGATCGCCCATCATTTTACGCGCGAGTTTAAATTGTCCAAAAAAGTCCATTTCACGGCGCATTGACCACTCTGCATTCACTGCATTTTTTTCTTTATCTGTGTATTCTGGGTATAACTTAGGCGCTTTGAAAAAGTCAGCAAAACGGTCTAGCCCTTCATCAAACGCGTCGTTATTAATTTTAAACATGTAATTAGTAATATCGAGCCACGTGTAAGCATTGTGCGCGCCACCATTTTTGGTCATAAAATCAGAATACCCTTTTGTGTCTGGGTAGCGATCTGTGCCTAAAAACAACATGTGCTCTAAATAATGCGCCATACCTTGTTGCGACATTGGGTCGTGCAGTAAACCAACACCAACGCTTAGTGCCGCTGCAGATTTTTCAGCACCTGGATCTGACACTAAAATTACTTCAATGTCGTTTGCCAGCTTAAGTGTTTTATATTCGCGGTTATCGTTAGGACTTACGACTAACGTATCTGATAGTAAAGAGGCCTGAGGCGCCACTGAAACCGAAGCCGTATTTGAACAACCACTTAAAACTGCAAGTGCGATTGCACTAAAACCAATAATCTTTTTCATTTTTGTTTTCCATTAAAAAGTATTGCGCAAAATAGCGTGCGCCAATTCAAAGCAATATAGTTAAGCTAAACTAACATTTTCAATTAATAACTTTCTACAAAATAACGCTATTTTGTGTAACACATTGTGAAAAATGTCTTCATAATTGGATATTAGTTGGGAGTCTGCCAACCTTGCGAGACTAAAAATCATTCAATATCAAAAAATACGCAAATTCTAAATAATAAGGAAAAACAATGGAAAAAATCATCATACTTGCCATGTTTGCACAAGTTACGCTTTCACTGGTTGTCATGCTCATTATGGGTAAAAGGCGCTTTGCCGCAGCTAAAAATAAACAACTAGATTTAAGTGATTTTAAAACAATGCAGTTAGATAAGGCTGGCGACACTATTAGGGTGGCAGATAGAAACTTTTCGAATCAGTTTGAAATACCTGTACTTTTTTACGCGGGATGTTTACTTGCACTACAACTAAATAGCGCCAGTACACTTGTGGCTATACTGGCCTGTTTATTTGTAGCAACACGCATTGTGCATAGTGTTATTCATTTAGGTGAAAATAACGTACGCGCACGTTTTAAAGTATTTTTGCTAGGTTGTATTTGTGTATTTTCAATTTGGCTTGCTATGGTTTGGCGAGTATTACTTTAAATAGCAAAGTTTAATAAGAGTAATGTGAAAGGTAATTTACGTCTGCCACATTACTATTACATAAGATTTAATTATTTAGCACGTTTTAAACGAGGAAACACAAGTAAAAAAGCGCCTAAAAGCCACCCTAGCCCACCGCCAGAACTACTATCTGAACCTATTGGTGCACCTGAGTCAATTAACGTGTTTTCAGTTACAGTAAGGCCTACGGCTGAATTAGGATCATCATCCATAACAGTTACACTTTGAATAGTTACCAAATTAGCACTACTAATTGCTACATCACTGCTTGAGCATTGCTCAGTGGTAATACCAATCACCGGTCTGACGAATCCCCAAAACGTGACAGGCACAGCAATTTATGATCTTATGTAAATCACCACAACCCACATAAGTCACAACTGCTATGCCTGAGACATCAGTTTGCCATAAGTACTTTAAACATGCAT
>NZ_JACJEC010000025.1:0-48167 GCF_014163875.1 Pseudoalteromonas sp. SR43-3
CACTTCTAGCTGTTGCTCTAACATATTGTTGTGGTTAAGCACGAGTTGGTAATCGCTGGTTTTTTCTTTCATAACCGTAATTGCACGCTCTTGCTCTGCAATTTTGTTATCAGCTACTTTTGAATGCTTATATTCCTTATTATCCGTATCAATACCTATATCAATCTGCCGATGCTCTGGTTAAGTGCTTGTGCATTGCGCTGTATCCCTTCTTTCGTAACTTTGAAACTTTTACCGTAGTTAACTTAACGCCAGGTTTAACCCCAATTCGCTTAATTAAGTAATCTATTTTGATGTAAGAAAAGCATGTCGATAATAAGGAATAATTCGTTATTCAGTTGTTTTCGGCAAATGATCCTGCATTGATCTATCTCCTGCATCTATGCAGTCGTATATCAGAGATTTTTAACACTGCTAGGCAGGCTCTAAGTATTATTGCTAATTGGTATAGTCATTAACTTTATAGTGTTGTACTTGTAGAGCTCTTGAGAGGGTTTAAGTTTTTACAGGAGTATAGAGGTGAATTAGGGGTATTTAATCAATACAGAGCTTTTAGGGTTGGTTAGATGTTAGAGCTGCCTGTTATACCAAGCTGTATAATTATTTAAACAATCTAACGAATTAAACTACTCCATCACGTTGTTAAAACTTTTTATTGTGCACAAAAAAGCCAGCACGTTATATGCTGGCTTTTGGTCTGTAAATGCTTAGCTTAGTTAAGCAGCAGCAGCTTCTTTTTTAACGCTATTACGTGCTGCTTTGCCTGCAAGTAAATCAGCTGGGTCAAAGTCATCAACGTTAATAACATCTAAACGAGATTGCTCAACAGCAGCTAGTTTATCAGCCTCTGCTTGGCTTAAAATGCCTGCTTCAAGCCCCATTTGCGCTACTTTATCAAGCTGAAAGAATGGCAGTTTAAGGCCTTTTTCTTTACATACTCTTTCAAATAATGGCTCAACATCAAGGACGTCTTTAAGCGTTTGCTCTTGACGACCCACAAGGTTAAGCGGCTCATTTGTTAGGTATACGTAGCTTGCTAAACGGTTACGCGTTTCGCTAGGTACTTGTAGTAGTTGTGCTAGTTTATGCTCAAGTTGGTCAGTTGGTTTACGAACAGGGCGACCAAACGGGAATAACAATACTTTTAACACGGCACGTAGTGGAGCCGAAGGCATGTTATTAATTAAATCAGCAAGTGCGCGTTGGCAATGATAAAGGTGATCTTGGCAACTCCATTTTACTAGAGCAAAATCTTCTTTTTTACGGCCTTCATCGTTGTAACGCTTAAGCGTTGCAGACACTAAGTATAAGTAACTAAGTAAGTCACCTAAACGTGCTGAAATACGTTCTTTACGTTTTAGTGAGCCACCAAATACTGCCATGCTAATGTCAGACATAAGTGCAAGTGATGCACTAAAGCGTGACGCTATACGGTAAAATTCAGCGGTTTCGTCGTTGTACGGCACACTTGTAAAACGAGCGCCGGTAAGAGCAAGCCATTTAGTACGTACAAGGTTCGACATAGTAAAACCAATGTGACCCATTAGCGCTTTATCAAATACGTTAAGCGCTTCTTCGCGGTCTTCAATTTCGCACGCACCTAGTTCGGTAAGTACAAATGGATGACAGCGAATTGCACCTTGACCATAAATAATCATATTACGGGTCAAGATGTTTGCACCTTCAACGGTAATGGCAATAGGTGCACCTTGGTAGCCACGACCTAAATAGTTATTTGGCCCAAGCATGATGCCCTTACCGCCAAGTACATCCATTGCATGAATAGTTGCATCACGCATTTGCTCTGTCAGGTGGTATTTAATAATGGCAGAAACTACCGATGGCTTTTCGCCTAAATCAACCGCACCCGTAGACATACTAACCGCAGCATCAGAGCTGTAAGCGTAACCAGCAAGTTTTGCTAGTGACTCTTCAACACCTTCCATTTTACCAATAGGTAAACGGAACTGACGACGAATGCGGCTATACGCACCCGTTGCAACGGCAATCATTTTAATGCCACCGGCAGAATTTGACGGCAATGTAATTGCACGACCAACCGATAAACACTCAACCAGCATGCGCCAGCCTTGACCAGCCATATCTGGACCACCAATAATATAATCAAGTGGTACGAAAATATCTTTACCGCGAGTAGGACCATTTTGAAATGGTACGTTAAGCGGGAAATGTCGACGACCAATTTCAACTCCAGGAGTGTCCGTTGGAATAAGTGCACAGGTAATGCCTGGCTCTTTATTGTCGCCAATTAGCCCATCTGGATCTTGTAACTTAAACGCAAGACCAAGTACGGTAGCCACTGGGGCAAGTGTAATGTAACGCTTATTCCACGTTAAACTAACACCCACAACTTCCTCACCATTCCATTGCCCTTTACATACCACACCGTAGTCTGGAATTGAGCTTGCATCAGAACCCGCTTCTGGCGAAGTTAATGCAAAACATGGAATTTCTTGACCGCTCGCTAGGCGCGGTAAGTAATGATCTTTTTGCTCTTTTGTACCATAGTGTTGTAATAATTCACCTGGGCCTAAAGAGTTTGGTACACCAACAATTGACGAAAGTAATGTTGATTTACTTGTTAGTTTTTGAAGTACACAAGACTGTGCAAATGCAGAAAACTCTAAACCGCCGTATTCTTTTTTGATGATCATGGCAAAGAATTTATTATCTTTTAGATATTGCCATACATCTTGAGGAAGGTCGGTTAGTTCGTGCGTTGCTTCCCAATCGTCCAACATGCTACATACTACTTCAACAGGGCCATCAACAAAGGCTTGCTCTTCAATAGTAAGTTTAGGAACTGGGTATTGGTGAAGTTTTTTCCAATCTGGGTTACCGCAAAATAAGTCAGCTTCCCACCACGTCGTACCGGCATCAATAGCTGATTTTTCAGTATCAGACATGCTTGGCGTTACTTTTTTAAACGTAGCAAAAATAGGCTTGATGATATATTGCTGACGAAGGCCAGTAACAGAAAGAGGAACCGCGATGATCAAAAAGATCAACCAGCTAATTAAACCAAAAGCACCCGCAAAGGTACCAATTAATAAAGTTATAGCCGAAACACCAAGTGCTGTGTTCCAACTTGCTCTGTGGTAAACCGCAGTGCAAAGCAACGCGATTAGAACCAGTGTAAATATGAGTGTCATTTTTATTCCTTAATAGAGGTCAGACCACCTCGCTTAGAGTAGCGCTAGTAACAGTAATTTTCAAGTACATAACGATGTTAAATTGTAGTAGAAAGTAACTTAAATACGATATTTAATTACCCGACAGAGGAACGCTCAATAACTATCGTATAGTCAAAGCATTAGCCGTAAGTAGTGTTAACGTAAAAATAAATAAATCTAATAGCAAAATGACACTTTTTAAGTAAGTATAGCCGTTATAGCGGGCTGCAATTTAGTGTACGCTTAATACAAAAATATTCGCTATTTATTTTAATGTATGGTTTTTAAGGGTTATTTTATTAATGTGTGAATTACTTGGCATGTCAGCCAATGTGCCTACCGATATTTGTTTTAGTTTTTCAGGCCTTTTAGAGCGTGGTGGTAATACAGGTCCTCATAAAGACGGGTGGGGCATTACGTTTTACGAAGGTAAAGGTTGTAGAACCTTTAAAGATCCGCAGCCGAGTTATCAATCTGAAATTGCAAAGCTCGTTAAAGCATACCCCATTAAAAGTGTCTCGGTTATTAGCCATATTCGTCAAGGTAATCGCGGGCGAGTATGCCTTGAAAATACTCATCCTTTTACGCGAGAGTTATGGGGGCGTGAAATTACTTACGCTCATAACGGGCAGCTATCTAATTATCATGATTTAAAACCGCAGTACTATCGCCCAGTGGGTAACACCGATAGCGAACTCGCTTTTTGTTGGTTGCTTGATAAAATTCGCGAAAAATACCCAAAGCGTCCAAGTAATATGGCGTCGGTTTTTAGATACGCGGCTAAGCTTGCGCATACCCTGCGTGAAAAAGGGGTGTTTAATATGTTATTGACCGATGGGGTGTTTGTTTTAGCGTATTGCACTAATAACTTACATTACATAACGCGCCGTGCGCCATTTGGTAAAGCAACGTTGATTGATGCCGACATGGTGGTTGATTTTCAACAAGAGACCACACCAAACGATGTAGTAACAGTTATAGCTACAAGGCCTTTGACGAATGATGAGCGCTGGCAAAAAATGGAGCCTGGGGAATTTGCATTGTTTAAAATGGGTGAGCTAATTTAGCCCACCTATTTTAAATACTAACTTAACTTAACTTAACTTTGGTTTAATTAAATTTAGTTAGCTTCTTGAGGTTGTTGTGCTGTAGCAGGCGCAACAGCTGTAGGCGCAGTAACAGTAAATGAATTCATTTGAACTTCAAACTGCTCCATACCTTTTTCGCCTTTCCACATACGTACCAGCATGTAATCCATTTCTGGCGCGAACCATGCAATTGCTTGGCGTTTATCGTTATCGTATAAACGCTTCACTTTAATGGCTTCTACATTACCGATAGGTAAGGAGATCATCTCTTTTTCAACAACTTCAAAGTTGTAGTCGCGGCGGTTACCTTTTTTATCTATAAGGGGGAATGAAAAGCTTGTTTCGCCTTTTTTCAATCCTTCGCGCACTTGCACTTGGTACGAAATAGCATCCTGAAATTCATCAGTCCATTCGCATTTAAGTGGGTATTCACTAGCGCTGCTAGTCACTACTTTGTTTGTTGTATCAAAATCAATTTTGTAATCTTTATCTGGGCCTGTCCCTGTACGAATCATGTTGTAATGATGCGGGGTAACCTTGCCATCTTTAAAGGTAAACTTTGATGTTTCTTCACGAGAGTCAGAGAAAATCATCCACTCAATATTGCTGTGGTATGTAAGTTCATAAGTATCGTCGCCCGTTTTTTTGAGCTCACGAACAGCCTCACCATGATTTTTACCTTTGCGTAAAATATCGTAATTAGCTTGATACTGGGTCAATTCGCCTGCAATTAGGCTAGTTGGAAGTAAAGCGCCCGCACATAACAACAGGGCACTTATTTTTTTATTGTGGGTAGTGCGCGCCGTGTGCAGGAAGTTGTTTTTTGTCAAGAACTGCATAATCTGCTTCCATAGTAAGTCTGTGTTCACTGAACCACTTGACCACCAAAGGATAAATTATATGCTCTTGCTCATGCACGCGTTTTGCTAATGTTTCTGCTGTATCATCCTTGAGTACAGGTATTTGCGCCTGAAGAATAACGGGACCGCCGTCTAATTCTTCAGTAACAAAGTGAACACTTACGCCATGAACATCGTCTTTTGCATCAATTGCTCTTTGGTGGGTATTCAGCCCCTGATACTTAGGCAACAAAGATGGATGAATGTTCAACATTTTTCCAACATATTTTTGCACTAAGCCAGGAGTAAGAATACGCATAAACCCAGCTAATACAACTAGATTTGGCATAAAAGAGTCGATAACGTTCATTAATTGCGCATCGTACGCTTCGCGCGAGTCAAAATCTTTATGACTGAGCACTTTTGTAGCAATACCTGCTTGTTTTGCACGCTCTAGGCCATAAGCGTCAGCTTTATTACTAATAACAGCCGCTATATGTCCGTTTATCTCGCCACGTTCGCAGGCATCTATGATGGCTTGTAAATTAGAGCCACTACCTGAGATTAAAACTACCAGACGAGTCGGTGCCATTACTTAGCACCACCTACAATTTCAACTTGCTCTTCGCCAGCTGCTGCATCTTGAATTTCACCAAGGTGCCATGCATTTTCGCCCAAGTCTTTTAGCATTGTTAAGCTTTGCTCAAGTTTGTCTGCAGGGACTACTAAAACCATACCTACACCACAGTTAAATGTACGGTACATTTCGTGTGTAGTAATGTTGCCGTTTTCTTGTAACCAGTTAAAAATAGGTGGCCACTGCCAGCTATCACCTTTAACTACAGCTTTTGCTGAAGCGGGTAATACGCGTGGAATGTTTTCCCAAAAACCGCCGCCAGTAATATGCGAAAGAGCATGTACGTCAACGTTTTTGAATAACTCAAGTAAAGGTTTTACGTAAATACGCGTAGGCTCAAGTAGAGTTTCGCCTAATGTTTTACCTTCAAAGTCAGCGCTGGTATCAGCTTTTGACACTTCAAGTACTTTACGAATTAAAGAGAAGCCATTTGAATGAGGACCGCTTGAAGCAAGTGCAATAAGCTGATCGCCTGCTGCTACTTTTGTGCCATCAATAATTTTTGATTTTTCTACAACGCCTGTACAAAAGCCTGCCATGTCGTAGTCTTCACCATCATACATACCTGGCATTTCAGCTGTTTCGCCACCAATTAGGGCACAACCTGAAATTTCACAACCTTTGCCAATACCTGTCACTACGTCAGCTGCTGTGTCTACATCTAGTTTACCAGTTGCATAGTAATCTAGAAAAAACAGGGGTTCAGCACCTTGAACAATTAAGTCGTTTACACACATTGCAACTAAATCAATACCAACCGTATCGTGTTTTTTTAAGTCGATTGCTAAACGTAGTTTAGTACCAACACCATCTGTGCCTGCAACTAATACTGGTTGCTTGTAGCCTTCAGGAATTTCGCAAAGTGCGCCAAAACCACCAATTCCGCCCATTACTTCAGGACGACGAGTTTTTTTAACTACGCCTTTAATACGCTCAACAAGTGCATTACCAGCGTCGATATCTACGCCCGCGTCTTTATAGCTTAGAGACTGTTTTTGTTCGCTCACAGGTTTTCCTCAAAATAGTTGTTTTGGGTTGCTTAGAAACGCGCGTATTTTACAACAATTGCAAGGTCGCGGCTAGCGTAAATGTAATTTTGAAATAATTAACAAGGACACTTGTCCGCTGTTTGTTGTTTAAATAAACAAAAAAACGCCCGTAGGCGTTTTTTTAGTATTAAAGGCGTTAAATTAACAGCTATGCTTTTGCGGTTAATATGGCTCGAAGTGGAGCGGGGTAGCCTTCAATTGTTTTACTTGTATCGTTTGGATCTAAAAAATCGATTAACGATTCGTTTTCCATCCAGTCGGTTTTACGTTGCTCTTCAAGCGTGGTAATAGCGCAATCTTTTATTTGCACATCTTTAAAGCCAACGCGCTCCATCCACAGCTTTAATGCTGCAGTACTTGGAATAAACCAAACGTTGCGCATTTTAGCGTAGCGGTCGGTTGGGACTAATACCGTGTTTTCGTCGCCTTCAATTACTAGGGTTTCAAGTACGAGTTCGCCGCCTGGGCGAAGCTGCGCTTTTAACTGCGCTAAAAAGTCGATAGGTGAGCGACGATGATAAAGTACACCCATAGAAAAAACAGTATCAAACGCTTTAAGCTCGGGTAATGCTTCTACGCCTAGTGGCAGTAAATGTACGTTTTCATCTGGGTTGTAGTGTTTAATTGCCTGAAACTGACATAAAAATAAATCAGATGGATCAATACCCACGACAAACTCTGCGCCTTCACCGCGCATACGCCATAAATGATACCCTGAGCCACAACCAATATCTAAAACAGTGCGGCCTTTTAATGGCTCAATATGAGGAAGCAGGCGGTCCCACTTCCAATCACTGCGCCACTCTGTATCTATTTCAATACCGTGCACACTAAATGGGCCTTTGCGCCATGGCATCATGCGTTTTAATAAATGCATGGCTTGCTTTTGCTCGCCATCACTCATCTCTCCTGGCGCGCCAATTTCTACCTTTGTAGAAATATCAACATGGGAAGTTGCCACCTCAGGCAAGTTTTTAAGTACTTTTTGCCATTTAGGCAAATCACCATGGCTAGCCTCGTTTTGCCAATGTTTTAATTGAGCAGGGAGGGTTTCTAGCCAGTGACTAAGTGGGCTTTGTGCGATAGATGCGTAAAATTGGTTAAACCATTGAGACATGGATGACTCTCTTTATTTAATTGCTACCATTGAGCAAAAATTAAAACATTGATACCACACTTGAGTTTGGCTAAAACCAATATCTTGTAAGCGAGTAAAGTGAGCGCTTAGCGTATCTGGGCGCATAACGTTTTCGATGGCGGTACGTTTTTGGCTTATTTCAAGCTCTGAGTAGCCATTGTGACGTTTAAAGTCGTGGTGCAAATCAATTAATAGGTTATCGCATTGCTCGTTTTCGGCTTTAATTTTTTCGCTTAGCAGCAATACACCACCAGGCTTTAAATTAGCGTATATTTTTTCAAGCACGGCTTGGCGTTGCGCATGTGGAATAAATTGCAGTGTAAAGTTCATTGCTACTACTGAGGCGTTTTGAATCTCAAGCTCGTTAATATCGCCCAAAGTAACAGTAACCGGCACATCCGATTTAAAACCTTGTAAGTGCACCTTACAACGCTCAACCATAGCTTGAGAGTTATCTACCGCTATTATATGGCAGTTATCGGTGCGAATATTACGGCGCATGCTAAGCGTGACTGCGCCCAGTGAGCAGCCTAAATCATAAAGATTTGAGTTACTTTGTGCGTATTCACCCGCAAGTTTACCCATAGTGCTTACAATGGTGGCATACCCAGGTACAGAGCGCTGGATCATATCTGGAAAAACTTCGACTACATTTTGGTCAAAGCTAAAATCTTTTACTTGTTGCTCAGAGGCATAAATACTGTCTTTTATGGTCATGAAGGCAGTCTCTTTGTAAATAATGGCGCTATTTTAACATTTTATACTGGATAGTCAGTGATAAATTCAGTAGCTTGACTAGAATTATGAATAATAAGTACAAAAGTGAAGATTAAATGAGCAAAAGTAAGGTCATCAGCACAGACGATATATTAGCAACCCTTTGTCATTCAGTGACAGGTGTACTCACATCAGCCAGCGGCAATGGTATTAGCTACTCAGCCATGGTGCAAAAAATAACACGTACATGTATGCGACCAGATATTGGTTGTTTTGTTTTATTTGACGGCGGTTTTACAGGGCTCGTAATTACCAACTTTACCTCGCAAGCGGCGATGGAAATTTATGGCGATTACATGCGCAATATGGGAATGCCAGAAGATGAAATAGCGCATAGCCATTTATCAGACGACGTATCAAACGTACTAGGCGAGTTGATGAATCAAATTGTTGGCGACTTTACGTCTAAAGTGCGTGAGCAATTACATACGTCTATTACGCAAAACCAGCCAAAAATGATGGCAATAAACAAGCAAGTGCAAATATCGGTAGATACCACGATGGATCGCCCGCAAGCCCGCCGCGTAACATTCACGACAAGTAAGCAAAATATTTTTTACTTGGAATTAGCGATGGATAAAACAGAGTTCATTAAATTACACGACTTTGATATTGCAGAAGCACTCGACCCAGACGACATAATTGAAAACGAAGCACGAAAAAAAGCGGACAAAGAAAAATCATCTAAAGCAGTAGAACAAGATGATGGTGATGATGATTTTATGGCAGGCCTAGGGCTTTAAGTCTATTTACGTAGGTTGGGTTGAGAGAAACGAAACCCAACGACTGCTCAGCTATTAATCTTTAGTTATGAGTGTTCAGGTTAGTGATTAAAATAAAAGCGCGATTTATATCGCGCTTTTGCGTCATGTTAGCTTTATTTGAATAAGTAAACCTACTCTTTAAATTTATAGCCCACACTATAAACCGCTGCTATTGGGTTTAGCCCTGCTTGAATGTCGTTAATCTTTTTTCGTATATTTTTAATATGTGTATCTATGTTGCGATCGGATATGTCGGTTGTGTCGCTGTATACGTTATTAATAATATCTTCGCGGGTAAAAACACGCCCTACGTGGCTTATAAATAATAAAAATATTTTAAACTCGACGGCGGTAAAGCCAATACTTTTGTCGTTTAGGCGTGCTTCGTAATCGTCTTTGTGTAATTGGAAATTATTATGATTGATGATGTTGGTTTTAGGCTGGCTGGTCCTTCTTAGTACGGCTTTTATGCGTGCTACAACTTCTTTGGGGCTGAAGGGTTTGCATATGTAGTCATCGGCGCCGATCTCTAAACCCTGCAAGCGGTCTATTTCCTCACTTTTTGCGGTAAGCATAATAATAGGCAGACTTGAAAAGGCTCTTATTTGCTTACATAGCTCTATGCCATCAACATCTGGCAGCATTAAATCAAGAAGTATTAAATCTACTGCGTTTTGTTTTACAAAACTAACTACACCTTTGCCACTATTAAAGTGCTCAGTTTCGTAATTTTGTTGCTTAGCGTAGGCAATAAGTACCTCGGCAATGTTTTCTTCGTCTTCAACGATAAGTATTTTTTGTGATGCCATTATTTTAACCTAAAAGTGTCAGCGTTATTTTTACCTCAAGCCCACCGAGTGGTGAGTTGTGCAACGATATTTGACCGCCATGTGCCTCTACTATTTGTTTGCAAAGTGCAAGTCCTAAGCCCGAGCCGCCGTGCTCTCGGCTTCGAGATTTTTCAACGCGATAAAAACGCTCAAACAATTTTTGTAAGTCGTTTGGTAAAACACTTGGGGCTGAGTCTTGTAAAATAAGCTCAATGTTATTGTGCGTTTTGTTGGCAAGTATTATTACTTGCCCACTTTTATGCGTGTATCTGCAGGTATTTTCTAACAGGTTTGAAAATAATTGTATAAGGCGTTCTTTATCACCATTTATTATACATTTACCGGCTTTGGCTAAGCTTTTGCTGTCTACATTTAATTGACGCTCTTTAAAGCGAGCGGTGTAGTTTTCAATTGATTGCTCAAAAATGCTTATTAAATCAGTGCGCGCATTGTTATAGGTTAAATTAACACTATCTGTTTGTGCTAGTTGGGCTAGGTCGTCAACAATGTGACTTAAGTTATCTACTTGGTTTATGAGTAAATTAATGCGCTTTGTGTCGGCTGTAAATACGCCATCTTGTACAGCTAACAAATGCGAGCGTAGTACGGTAAGTGGGGTTCTTAATTCGTGGGATGTGTCTGACACCCATTGAAATCGCATTTGTTGGTTTTGCTCAAGCGTGTGGGCTAAGGCATTAAAGTTGTTGGATAGGGTACCTAGCTCATCTTTACTAGAGGGAATTATTCTGCTGGCAAAATTTCCTTTTGTTAACTCATCTGTGCCAGTCACTATTTGCTTTATTGGTCTTATTAAATGGCGAGATAACACAATAGCCATAATAAATGCGAGCGCAATAACGAGTAACGTGATCATAAAATAGTTATGAAATTGCGCTGCTAAAAACGCTTTAGCTGGGCTACTTTGTACAAGTTTTGAAGGGACTAAACCTATCCAGCCTATAACGTTATTGTTTAATAAAATAGGCTCTATATGTGGGTTGTCGTTTAAATTAGCTCTACCGACAACAACCTTTTTATTTTGATCATACAAACTTATACGTTGCCCTGTTTTAAGGGAACCTGCAGGTAAGTGTACCCACAATAAAGAGGGCGTTGCATTGCTGCTATTTGGTTTGGGTGGGGGGCTTGTGTGGTTATTCGTTTTAGGCTCGCCTGGCTTTTTTTGTGGCTCTACAATAGAGCGCCATAATTGCGTGTTTTGCGTAATGGGTTGCCAACTGCCTAATTCGCTATAAAGCTCAATAAGTTGATGCTTAACCATTGCGACATGCTTTGTTTCTTCTTGTTCAACAAAGTCGTTAAAACCTGACGAAAAGGTCATGTATATAAACACAAACATAAGTCCAACAAGGGCGATATTAGTGATAAAAAAAGCTAAAAAGAATTTATGTATTAATTTCACTGATTGGCAAATAGTAAAAATCATGACGTTAACGTACCAAGCAGTATTGCATATTGATTATGTGCCTACAATTAGCGTATTTAGGGAGTTGCTTACTAAAATCCTTTTTAAGTAAGCTTTTTAGGTATGTTGATATTTGGACTAGAACTTTATTTTTGCGGTATCGCCAGCCCCCTGTAACTTATATTGTGGTTTTACAAAGCTTGCGTGAACTGCACCTAAACTTTTAGGGAACGATATGGCAAGCTCATCTACTGTTGTAAATGTGTGCTTCGCTTGAAAAACAATTTCTAGGTCGTGCGCTTCGTTGTTGTTGCTGGTGGTAAAAGTGACGCGTTCAAACACGATAACTTGCTGATTTACACGTAAGCTCGTTTTTTGTTTAAGTGCATTTTTTGCAAACTCTTCTTGTTGCTCTGCACTTAAGTTTGTAGGCATAAGCTTATCAATATCGCCCATAAGCCATGCTTGCTCGCTTTGCAGCGCTGAAATTAAGTGCTCAGCATTAGTTAATACTTTAACCTCAACTTGCCCGTCTCTTAAAATTACTTGGGCTGTTGTGTTTTTTAATACATGGGCGCTCACTTGAGCGCTCATACTTGTTAAAATACACGCGAGCATTAGCCATTTTAATTTTTTTAAAAAATACATAATTACTACCTTTTATTGAGGTTGCTCAATAATTGCTTTACAAATAAGGGTGTTGTCGGTTTCTAAGTCTTCGCCCCATATGAATTTTGCATTTTCATCCCAGTTAATATCGTCGTAACCGTCTTTTGGTCCTACATCGGCAAAGTTGTGCTCTACTGCATTAGCCCAGTTTGCGTTATTAAAGTTACTTTGCAGCCAGTTAGTTGGTGCTTCTTTTGACATAAACGTACAAACGCCTTCGCCCGCGACAGGGTTTGATTCGCTTTCGCATAATTTGTTGAGCGGCGCTTTGTGCAGTATTTCGCATTTAAAGCTTTTATCGCTTACGGCAACTACTTTATTTGTATCGGTGTCGGTAAGTTGCATAATAAAACCGCCATCACCCATTTGCTGATTTTTAGCGCCGATGTATTCAAGCCCAGTGTCGTTTTGCTTAAAGTCTTTAATTATTAAATTAAGCTCAATAGGGTAGTTTGCAGAAAACGTAATACTTTCGGCATTAAATGAACGCTCTGTAGTTATAGGCACAGAATCTTCAACAAGTAACTGCTCGCCTATGTAGGCTGTAAACCAGTTATCAGCCCATGCTTCTAGCTTTAAGTTATGCTTGCCTGTAATGGCAGGATTTGTATTTTGCTTAGTGACTGTTGGAGTAAGGTGATTTGGTTGCGGACCTCTACAAAATGTACCTGTTTGAACTTTGCCACCATTACTGATGGTTTTTTGTTTAAAGCTATAGCAGTCTTTTCCCTGTGATGCAGGGCTGTAGGTAGTAAAGTAGTTCTCGCCTTTGTATGAGTAGCTCATTGTACGGCTGCCGTTTTCAGAGATTGTGTGCGTTAGGTTTTCAACGCCTCCTTGTGGCGGGCGCAAGTCGGCTCTTATACCTTGAGTATCGCCACTAAGTGGTGACACTCTTGGTAATTTTGCGGTATCTACTTCACCAACTAAGCACTGAATAATATACGGCGGCGTAGCTGATGTTTGGTAGCGATAGCCAAATGTGTCGTCGGTTTGTCCGTTACATACATCAAGGTCACCTCTGGCAATTGCACTGCCGTCT
The DNA here is from genome assembly GCF_014163875.1 of Pseudoalteromonas sp. SR43-3. Lineage (NCBI taxonomy): Bacteria > Pseudomonadati > Pseudomonadota > Gammaproteobacteria > Alteromonadales > Pseudoalteromonadaceae > Pseudoalteromonas > Pseudoalteromonas sp. SR43-3. The sequence goes on from NZ_JACJEC010000025.1 coordinate 13,454, forward strand.
GGGTTTTTACTGCCATACAGCGGGTAACCATCGTAAGCCCAACCAATAATGGCATCGCTTGTTTGGTTTTTCATTGTGTCAATCATACACGTTGGCGATACATGATAATGGTAGTCATCACCTCGCCCTGCGTGTCCGCCACATATATCTAACTGTCCGAGTGCTAACGTGTCGTGTTTTTCATCGTAGCTATTTACGTCCAGTTCACCTTGCGAAGAATAGTCGTATATTGGTACGCCGTTAACGGCAACACCTACGGCTGCATCAATTGTTGTTATTGTTTTTGCTTTTTTAGGATTTAGCTTTATAGGTGCTACGTAGTCTTTTGCTGGAACGGGTATTTGCTCGTTAGTACCTGTAATACCAGTCATTACTTCATGATCAGGATAAGTAGATGAGACAATATAAGCATATTGTTCATCGCACGTAACAGATACGCTTTTATCAAACCCTGCATTACTCACTGATTGTTTAATAGCATCGCAACGAGGTGATTTTACGTTAGCGGTTAAATATGATTTATCAGGCTTTGGTTGCTCATTTGGTTTTGGTCTTGTATTAGGTTTGTGCTCGGCGCTACTGGCGCTTCGCGAGTATTTAACCGTCATACTTGCAGTATCGAGCGTAATATCTTTTACAGCAGCGAGTAATGCTGAGCGATCTACTTTTGTATCGCTATTAAAGGTAACCGGTGCAGATAACGCGTATACAGTATAAGTATAGCTTTTTTCACCCGGACCTTTAGAGCAAGGCGGCGCGTATTGGTTTAAATCGTTTACGCTATTAGAGCCTACTTCACCGAGGGTTTCGCCCGCTTTAATTTGTGTTTTATCGGCGGCAATATTGTACATGGTCCAATACCAATGCATTCCCTCTGACGCTTTATGATCCATAATTAATGCATAATATTTGGTTGCCTTAGGTGCACCACTCCAGTTAAGTGGGGGGCTAATGCTTTGCCCATCGCACGTATAAGTAATAGGCAAATTACCGCCATCACTTACTTTTGAGCTGGTTAGAGTAAAATCATTGAGGTTTGATTGTTCAAGTGATTGGCTGTTTTGCTCGTTGCAGGCACTTAAGGTTAAGCAGCACAGTGCACTGAGTAAAATGGCATGGGTATTTTTCATCATTTAAAAACTCCAAAGATTAAATTAACTTTTAAGAGTGTAGTTCTCAAATGTAGGGCAATTATGTAGTTTTAAACTTTTTTTTATTAAGGGCTGGCGTTAAGTTGTGAGCTGCTTACGGAGATAAAAGACTGAGTATGGAAGGAAACATAAACTTAAGCATGAGCTTTATTTTCACTCAGTTAAATAACGCTAAAATCCTTATTTTAAATAAGGATTTTCTCCCATTGCGACTACCACACAAAAAATTCTTAAATCTAACTCTAGCTGGTGGTAACTCGGCTCCATATGGCAGCAAAGTTGATAAAAACCTTTGTTGTGGTCTTTTTCTTTAAAGTGGGCGAGCTCATGTACCACTAACGCTTTTAATAACGGCTCGGGAGCGCGGAGCAAGTCGCTGTTTATCGCTAAATCGTGTTTACGGGTTTTACCTTGCATTCGATACGTATGTGTACCGAGTGCATTGGTCACCATGTCGCCTTGTTTTTTAAACGCCGCACGACCAAATGGTGGCGCATTTTTTAAATATTGTTTTTTAAGCTCGGTTGCATAGCTATAAAGTAGTTTATCGCTGGTAATAGTGTGTGCTTGCGGATACTTTTTAAGTAAGTAGTCACATACCTTTTTGTTATTTATAAGGCTTAATACTTGCTCAACGATGTTAGCTGGGTAGCCGGTAAAGTAACGTGCGTATTCACTCATTATTGTTTCTCTGTCGTTTTACTTTTAAAAAAGTGCTTGCTGGTGGGCTTCTTTTTCGCCAGTAAATGGGTTTAATGCTTTGTGATCATAACCAAGGTCTTTGCAAAACTGCCTTGCTAATAATGGCGCTTCTCGGTTATCTGCCGTATGAAAAAACACATAAGGGATTTTTCCTTCATCAAGCCATTGTTTTACTTTACTTAGCCACGGTTTATAAAAGGGTTTATAGTCGTTTTGTAAATCGGCTATTACAAAGCGCGCCATGGGTTGCGTGCTTGTAGCTATTGCATGTACCGGTAAGTGGGGCTTTTTTTGCTGTGCATCTATTAGCGCTTCGGTTGTTGGTTTTACCGCAAATAGGGCGCGAGTATCCATCGATATACGATTTATGTTATTTGCCATTAATAATTGGTTAAGCGCAATTTCGGCTTCACCCTTTTGAAAAAACGCAGTATGACGTACCTCTACACCGTAATTAACCTCTTTTGGTAACAGGCTAATAAATTGGGCTAGCTTGGGTAAGTCACCAGGGCCAAATGCTTTAGGTAATTGCAGCATGATTTGCCCGGTTTTTTCTAAAATAGGGGAGAACAAGTTAAGCCAATCAGTGAGCTCGGTTTGAACATTAGTTAGGTGCAGCTCGTGGCTAAAGCGACGATTAAACTTAAACGTAAATTTAAAATCATCGGGTACGCTGTTTGCCCAGCGCAATACGGTACTTGGCGATGGGTCAGCGTAAAAGCTGGTATTACCTTCAACAGAGTTAAAGTGTTGGGCGTATTGGCTAAGCATATCGGCGTTTTTACATTGGCTTGAAAATAAATTGCCTTTCCATGCATTACTCGACCACTGCGGGCATCCAATATATAACATACAAACTAGCGCCTTATTATAAAGTGGCGATAGTGTAGCAAATAACAAAACGAGCTGCTGTAAATTCAGGGGCAAAAGCGGCACACGCCCTAGCATCTTAATGTTAGTTGAGTATAATGCAGGGCTTAATTTGATTATTTTTAGATTGCTAGCGGCTTTATTTGTATTGTGGTGACCTGTTTTTTAAATCACACGCCTTAAAACAAATAACTTTAACCGTTTAAGCCTTTTATCTGACAGGAAAACTATGCGCTCTATATATTGCGGACAGCTAAATAAAACTCACGTAGATCAAGAAGTAGAACTATGTGGCTGGATCAACAAACGACGTGACCTTGGTGGACTTATCTTTGTCGATTTACGCGATAGAGAAGGTTTAGTACAAGTTGTATTCGACTCTGACATTGAAGAGTTAATGAGTTCGGCTAACACACTTCGCCAAGAATTTTGTGTTCAGTTAAAAGGTACTGTACGTGCACGCCCTGATAGCCAAGTAAATAAAGATATGGCAACAGGTGAAATTGAAGTTTTAGGTACTGAGCTTACAATTATTAACCGCTCTGAACCGCTTCCACTTGATTTTAACCAAGTAAACTCAGAAGAGCGTCGTTTAAAATACCGTTACTTAGACCTACGTCGTCTAGAAATGAGTGACCGTATTAAATTACGTGCTAAAGCAAGCAGCTTTGTTCGTCGCTTTTTAGATGAAAACGGCTTTTTAGATATCGAAACACCTGTACTTACTAAAGCAACGCCAGAAGGCGCACGCGATTACTTAGTGCCAAGCCGCGTTCATAAAGGTAGTTTTTACGCTTTACCACAGTCTCCACAGTTATTTAAGCAATTGTTGATGATGTCGGGTTTTGACCGTTACTACCAAATTGTTAAATGTTTCCGTGATGAAGATTTACGTGCCGATCGTCAACCAGAATTTACCCAAATAGATATAGAAACCTCGTTCATGAGTTCTGATCAAGTACGTGGTATGACTGAAAAAATGATCCGCGAGATGTGGCAAACATTGTTAAACGTTGATTTAGGCGATTTTCCAATCATGCCTTACAGCGAGGCAATGAGCCTTTACGGTTCTGATAAGCCTGATTTACGTAACCCAATGAAGTTAGTTGATGTTGCAGATTTAGTTAAAGATGTAGAGTTTAATGTTTTCTCAGGTCCAGCTAACGACGAAAAAGGTCGTGTTGCTGTATTAACTGTACCGGGTGGCGCTAAGCTTTCTCGTAAACAGCTTGACGATTACACTAAGTTTATTGGTATTTACGGCGCTAAAGGCATGGCGTGGATGAAAGTAAATGACCACACTGCAGGCGCTGAGGGTGTTCAATCACCAGTGGCTAAGTTTTTAAGCGAAGACGTAATCACAAAATTACTTGAGCGTACTAATGCACAGTCTGGCGATATTATTTTATTCGGTGCCGATAAGCGCAATACAGTAAATGAAGCAATGGGCGCACTGCGCGTTAAGATTGGTGTTGACTTAGAAATCACTAACCTTAATAGTTGGGCACCACTTTGGGTTGTAGACTTCCCAATGTTTGAAGAAGATGACGAAGGCACATTACATGCTGTGCATCATCCATTCACTGCACCAAAAGATATTACTGCAAGTGAGCTTGAAGCAAATCCAGCTGCGGCTATTTCAGATGCCTACGACATGGTATTAAACGGCTACGAAGTGGGTGGCGGTTCGGTACGTATTCATAATGCAGATATGCAAGAAACTGCATTTAGAATTTTAGGTATTAACGAGCAAGAGCAACAAGACAAGTTTGGCTTTTTACTTGATGCACTTAAATACGGCACACCACCACATGCTGGTTTAGCATTTGGTCTTGACCGTTTAGCAATGCTTTTATGTGGTACCGATAACATTCGTGACGTTATTGCTTTCCCTAAAACAACACAAGCGTCGTGTTTATTAACTAACGCGCCTAGTAAGCCTAATATGGATTCGTTAGCTGAGCTTGCAATCAGTGTTGTTGAAAAAGCGATACCTAGCGAAGAGTAATTTTTGTTTAGCTTATTGAGCTAAATTTAAAAACCCTTAAGTTATATGCTTAAGGGTTTTTTTGTGGTTAAATTTACAGCAACATGTATTTTAATCGAATAGACGAAAAAGGAATTATTATGTCGATCAATGCCACCTTATTTGGTGAATTTTTAGTTTTTTTTATTGTGCTGAGTATTCCTATTTTTGCTGTAATTAGCTACAAAATAGGTAAGCGTAAAAGTACTATGCCTGGAGTTTTAGCTTTTGTGGGTGGTTGTTTAGCGCTATTTCCACTATTTGCTTTGATTTTTATTGCAGTGCTTGCGCTTAAAAAAGATTTACCTAAAAATAACGTCTACGCCCAATAAAAACTAGGTTAATAGTGTCAATTTCAAATAATAATCACTACTTCGACGAGCAATTTAATGCTTTGCAGCGCGAAGAGCAACTAACTGAAAATTCTGAGTTTGAAGAGTGCACATTTACCGATTGCGACTTTTCAGGCGGGCAGTTTAAAAATTGCCGATTTATACAGTGCAACTTTAAAAACTGTAATTTATCGTCACTAAAATGGAACTACAGCTCGCTTGAAGATGTAAGTTTTAGCCACTGTAAATTAAATAGTCTGCAATGGACTGACGTGGATTGGCCAGCGCTTAGTATTAACGCACCGGTGAGCTTTAATTATTGCGAGCTCAGTAATAGTTCTTTTTTTGAATTAACCCTCAAAGCCCTCAAACTAACACACTGCTTTGCCAAAAATGTTGATTTTAGACATGCTGATTTAAGCGGTAGTGAATTTACAGGAACAGATTTTCGCGATAGTGAGTTTTTTCAAACTAACCTAACAAAATGTGATTTTGTAGGTGCGACAGCATTTAATATAGATTTGAATAATAATATGTTAGCGAATGCTAAGTTTGATCGCTTCGAAGCACTTAATTTGCTTACCAGCCTTAATATAGAGCTTTGTGATTAATTTAGTTTAATATGATTACTAACTAGAAGCGACAGCTTAGCTGGGCTTCTAGATACTGCGTAACTGCGTAATTAACGGCTAGGGCCATTTTTATTACGTGCACTGGCAAGCTGTCTTGCGATTTCTAATAACGCTGGTGAAATATCTTCAGCGCCATCTTTAATTAGTTTTGTAACGTCTCCTGATGAAAACAAACCGTCACGTGGTGATTTAATACCTAACTCACGAACAAAATCCTTCGTTTTACCTGTGCTGCCTGTTTCAATAAACTTAAAAATAATACGTTCATTGTTGTTTTTAGCAGGGGTTTTTAGTGTTTCGATTTCGTCATGTATTGCCGTTAGTTTGTCTTCTAAAATTTCTATACGTTCTTGAATGCTATTGTATGATTTCATTTATTGGATCTTTTACTAAATATATTTAAACAATGGCGGCTATTATCGCATAGTTTGTCAATAGAGAATGCAAACCTATAAAGTAAAAGTTATTTTTAATTAAAAACAATAATTTATATAAGTTTAAATATGCAAAAAACACTTAAAAAGCTTTTTATGTTAAGCGCACTAGCTCTAAGTGCATCAGATATAAGCACATCAGCAATAAGCGCGACAAGCTATGCAAACGATGGCGTTATGACTGATGAAAGCCGCAATCGCACTATTCCTATCAATATTACATTGCCAAGTAACAATGCTAAGTGTACAGCGCAAGTAAAATGCCCTGTAGCGTTTATTAACGCAGGTTACGGGATTAGCCATAACGGGTATACGTTTGCCAGTAATGCGTTTAATCAGCGTGGATATTTAACAATAGCCGTTGCACATGAGCTAAAAAGTGACCCTTACTTAAACCGTGAGCAGCCTTACTTAACAACTCGCATGGAAAACTGGCATCGTGGCGTAGTAACGCTTAAGTTTTTAGTTAATGAGCTATCGAGTAAATACCCAGCGTACGACTTTACAAAACTCACCTTATTTGGGCACTCAAACGGCGGGGATATTTCCGCATTATATGGCTCTATTTATCCAAACGAAGTTAGCACTATTATTACGCTCGATCATCGCCGCATGTTGATCCCGCGCAATAAAAACATTCACGTACTTACTCTACGCGGTAGTGATTACCCAGCTGATGCGAATGTGCTGTTAAACGATTCAGAGCTGAATAAGTTTCCTGTTACGCAAATAATGATAGAAAAATCGCGTCATAACGATATGTACGATGGCGGGCCAAAATGGCTGGTGGATAGAATGAGTAAAGAAGTAGAGGGATTTTTAGATAGTAAAAATTAGGTTTATAAAAGTTAAATCACAGCGCAGTGTTACCTGCGCTATATTAATTTCACGGCAGTTATTCTACCAGTTCACTTACAATAACTGGGTTATTGTGTAGTGTTTTATGCACTGGGCATTTGTCGGCTATTTCGAGTAAACGCTGACGCTCAGGCTCTGTTAAGTCGCCACGTAAGGTGATTTTACGGGTAATGGCTTCAAGGTTACCGGTTTGCTCACAATCGTCGCAATCTTTGTTGTAATCGCGAGTGTGATCAAGTTCTACTTTAACATGCTCTAGCGCTAAGTTTTTACGTGTAGCGTACATGCGCAGTGTCATTGTCGTACAGGCACCAAGCCCCGCTAATAAGTGATGATACGGATCGGGGCCTAAGTTTTTACCGCCTACCTTTATTGGCTCATCGGCAAGCCAAGTATGATCTTTGGTGCTTACGTGCTGAGTAAATACATGATCTTTTTCTTCAACAAGTACATTGCCACCCGTTAGGCTTGCGGCGTATTTTGTTTTGTCATATTTAACGTAGCGATTAGCCCACGTTGCAATAATTTCTGCAGCGTAGTCGGCATCGTTTTTATTAGTAAGTAAGTGATCGGCGTTATCTAGGCTAATAAAACTTTTAGGATGCTTAGCTGATGCGTAAATTTTTTCGGCTTCGCTAATATTTACAGTTGCATCAATAGGGGAGTGCATTACTAATAATGCGCGCTTAAGCTTACTAATGTGGCTTTTATCGTACTTGGCTATATCGTCAATAAATTGCTTTTTAATGGTAAATTCACGACCAGCTAAGTTTACTTTAGCTTCACCTGCTGCGTTAATTTCATCAAGATGTGCTTCAAAGTTATGCGCTACGTGCTGCGCATCTGACGGTGCACCAATAGTTGTAATGGCCGATACTTCAGGAATGTGCTCAGCAGCAGCCAGTACCGCAGCGCCGCCTAAACTGTGGCCAATTAGTAATTGCGGCGCTGCAAAGTGCTCACGCAGATGATCAGCCGCTGAAACTAAATCTTGAATGTTCGATGAAAAGTTACTGTTAGCAAAGTCGCCATCGCTATTGCCTAAACCGGTAAAGTCAAAACGCAGTACAGCTATGCCTTGTTGCGTAAGTGCACGGCTTATACGTGTAGCTGCTGCTATGTCTTTTCCGCATGTGAAGCAGTGTGCAAATAGCGCGTAAAACTTAACGTCACCAGAGGGAAGTTCAAGTTGGCCGGCAAGTTCTAAATCGCCGCTTTTAAAAGATACTTTTTGTCGCATGGGGAGCCTTATTTACACAAATAAAATATATTCTAATAATAAACCAGAGATAGTTACTAAACCTTGCAAATTCAACGTTTTTTTATTAGTTGATCTTGATCAAACAAAGTGACAGTGACTATGCCTTGCGGACATATGTCCTTATGTTTTTGAGGTCATTTGTCTATCCTCGCATAGCGCTATAATGAAGGCTTTGCTACTTTATATAAGTAATTTAGCACTATTAAAAGCAACTCACTTCACACAACCTATTCACTGGAACGTACAATGCAATTACCTACTGTTGATTATAAAGCTCCCGATGCGGCTGCACAATTTGTTGAATCGTTAAGAAATACTGGATTTGGCGTTTTAAAAAACCACCCAATCCCACAGTCTTTAGTTGAGTCTATTTACAAAAATTGGCAAGACTTTTTTAACTCAGAGCAAAAGCACGACTTTTTATTCTCTAAAGAAACTCAAGACGGTTACTTTCCGCCTTCAGTATCAGAAGTAGCGAAAGGCTTTACAATAAAAGACATTAAAGAGTACTTTCATGTGTACCCTAAAGGTCGCGTTCCTGCCCAGCTTGAAGCTGATGTACGTGAATACTACCGTTTAGCAAGTGAATTTGCTGGCACATTATTAAGCTGGGTTCAGGCTGAAGCACCAGCTGATGTGCGTGCTAAGTTTTCAATTGATTTAAAAGACATGATTGCCGATTCTGAGCAAACATTGTTACGTATCCTACATTATCCACCAATGACGGGTGATGAAGAGCCTGGTGCTATTCGCGCAGCAGCCCATGGCGATATTAATTTATTGACTGTATTACCAGCTTCTAATGAGCCAGGTTTACAAGTTCAAAAAACAGATGGCGGTTGGTTAGACGTGCCATGTGATTTTGGCAGCTTAATTATTAATATCGGCGACATGCTACAAGAAGCGTCGGGCGGGTATTTCCCATCGACAATTCACCGTGTAATTAACCCAACGGGTAAAGCATCTACTAAATCGCGTATTTCATTACCGTTATTTTTACACCCGCATCCAGATGTTGTGCTTTCAGAGCGCTACACGGCAGATAGCTACTTGCAAGAACGTTTGCGTGAGTTAGGTGTTAAGTAACTCTAATACTTAGGGTAATTAAGTATAAACAAAAAACGGCTTATGGCCGTTTTTTGCATTTTTGAGCAACTTAATCACAGGTTTAACTTTAATAAACTATGCTCAATTGCCTGCAACGTAAATAATGGCATGCATTCTTAGCTACTACAGGTATAATGCGCGCAACTGGCTAATGTAGCCTTATTTAAAAGAGAGTTTATATGAGTTTTGAAGGTTTAGGTTTATCACAGTCTTTGGTTAATGCGGTTTTAGAAAAGGGCTATGAAACGCCAACGCCGATTCAGGCTCAAGCAATTCCTGCAATTATTGAACGCCGTGATGTTATGGCAGCAGCGCAAACAGGTACAGGTAAAACAGCAGGTTTTACATTACCACTTATTGAGCGCTTGTCGTCGGGCCCTAAAGCTAAAAGTAACCACGTACGTGCGCTTATTTTAACGCCTACACGTGAACTTGCTTTGCAAGTAAGTGAAAACGTTGAAGAGTACGCTAAGCATTCTGATGTGAGCTCATTCGTAGTTTACGGTGGCGTTAAAATTAACCCACAAATGCAGCGTCTTCGTAAAGGTGTTGATATTTTAGTAGCAACGCCGGGTCGTTTAATCGACTTACATAATCAAAATGCAGTTAAATTTGATAGCGTTGAAGTGCTTGTACTCGATGAAGCTGACCGCATGTTAGACATGGGCTTTATTCACGACATTAAACGCTTAATTGCTAAAATGCCTGCTAAACGTCAAAACTTGATGTTTTCGGCTACATTTTCAGATGAAATTCGAGCATTAGCTAAAGGGTTAATTAATGACCCAGTTGAAATTTCAGTTGCAGCAAAAAATACCACTGCAAAAAGTGTTACTCAGTGCGTTTACGCGGTAGATAAAACACGTAAAACAGCATTGCTAAGCCACTTAATTCGCACTAACGATTGGCAACAAGTATTAGTGTTTAGCCGTACAAAGCACGGTGCTAACCGCTTAGTTAAACAACTTGAACGCGATGACATTGTAGCCGCGGCTATCCATGGTAATAAATCACAAGGCGCACGTGTTAAAGCACTTGATGGTTTTAAAAGTGGTGAAGTACGCGTATTAGTAGCAACAGACATTGTTGCACGTGGTTTAGACATTGTTGAATTACCGCATGTTGTTAACTACGACTTACCAAACGTATATGAAGATTATGTTCATCGTATTGGCCGTACAGGCCGTGCTGGTGCGTCGGGTCATGCGATTTCGTTTGTAACGGTTGATGATGCTGTTGATTTATACGGTATTGAACGCTTTATTGGTGAGCTTATTCCACGTGCTGAAGAAGACGGTTTTGAGCCTATTAATCCAGTAGCTGAACGCGCATTAGATGCTCGCCCACTGCCGGCTAAAAAGCCTAAGAAAAAGCAGCCTTTTAATAAGCCTAAATCTGATAGCAGCAAGCCTAACAGCAAAAAGCCGAACAATGGTGGTAATGGTACCGGCCCACGCCGTGGTGGTTCTAAAAAGCCAGCTGCTAAAACAGATGACAGCGCGCAAAACCCATGGGCAAAGCGTGAATCTGTTGGCGGTAATGGCCAACGCCGTCGTCGCACAAATAATGATTAATCATTATTAGTGATTGCACTAGTGTTTAATTAATTTAGAATTTAGTTAAAGGCAGATACAAAAAACGCGCTCCCTTCTTTAATTAAATAGAAGCAGCGCGTTTTTTATTGTCTGTAATTTGTACTTACTGTATTGCCTGCCTGATTAAATAGTTAATACCTAAACCTACAAATACAGTAACACTTACGCTAAGTAATGTGCCGAGCATAACGTACTCGGTAAGTTTTTTATCTTTGCTTGCACTTAAATCGCCAAACCTAAATACCGACTTTGCCGCAAGTAAAAAGCCAAGCCCTGCAAATTGGTCAAGCAATATAAAGCTCAGCATAAGTACGCGCTCAAGCATACCTATGCTTTGCCCTGCAAGCGGTAAGCTACCAGTACTTGAAAAGTTACTTGTTAAACGCTCTAACATCATTCTTATAAATACGGCGCTGGGACTCAAAATAATTAAATAACCGCATACCACCCACAGTATTTTGGGATCAGTGAGCATATTTTTAATTGCAGCCATAAAGCTACTGTTATCTGTTAACCAAATACTGAGCGCAATAATAACGAGTATGTGCGCTATTTGATCTAGTAAAAAAGGCACCACGCCTTTATTAGAATACGATTTAGCTATATCAATAAAGTAATGGCTCAACATAATGCTCGCCGTGGCAATTAAAACACTGCTTAGTTGCTGCCACCCGAATATGTATTCCCACACGGTAATAATGAGTGCACTTGTTACACCATGCACTAGTACATGAAAATAAAGCTTACTGGCTTTATAGTGACGGGTATTTCTGTCGTTTACCCAACTCATAGGTTGCCAGTAAAAATCAGCGAGTAAGTGGCCAATAATAAGCGCGACCAGTAAAAGTGAAAACGCCATTATTCACCTCCTTTAATTATATTTTTTATAACGTGTTGTGTGTGTTTAATAAAGCGTTCTATAAGTTGGTAGTGCGCTAAATTTAGTAGTTTGGTTACGTTTTCGCGACTTGTTTTAAGCTCTTTAGCCAGTGCCGCGTGGCTGTTGTCTGGTGATGTTAAATAGACATACAGGGCATTTGCTTGTTTTTGTGTGATTTTAGTGAGCAATACGTCGGCAAAGGCTAAATTAAGATTTAAGCTTTCATCGAGCTGCTGCTCGTTAATATTAAAAACAAAGCGTTGATTGCCTATTTTATCAAGGCCTTGTCCCGAAAGAGTGAAAGCAGAACCGGTTGCTGTTTTTATATCGCTGCGTGGGTTATCTATTTGCCCAAGCGCCAAGCTTTGTCGTAGTTCATAACCTGACGATTTAAGGTGTAAATATACAAGTATGGCATTTTTAAAAAGGAGCTCAGGATTGTTAACTTGTAACTGAAAGGCATCGCCTCGGTATATATTCCAAAGGGTTTGCTCACCCGAAATATTTCGCAAACTTTGCTCTAGTTGGTAAAGCATGGCATCGTATTGCTGCTTAGGGATTGTTTGCGATTTAATAATATCGCCGCTGATCACACCAATCATAAAAATCTCAAAATGGTTACTTTTTAGCATGTAACCAATATTGGTTACATAAGGGTATGTAACTAATTTAGGTTACTTAAATATAAATTGCAAGGTACACTTATTTTATAACGTTACTTTTATTGCTATTAATCCTCACTAGGACACTAAATGACTTTACAAAACGAGCAGCAAAGCACGAAACCACGGGTCGGTATTTTTGTTGATGTGCAAAATATTTATTACACGTGCCGCGAAAGCTACGGAAAAAATTTTGACTACAATGCGTTTTGGCGAATGATGGAGGCGCAATACAATATTGAGTGTGCTTTTGCGTATGCAATTTATCGAGGAGATGAAAAGCAAAATCAGTTTCAAAATATTTTGCGTGCGATTGGTTTTGAGGTAAAGCTAAAGCCATTTATTCAACGCCGTGATGGCAGTGCAAAAGGTGACTGGGATGTAGGCATAACAATAGACATGTTAGAGCAGGGTAAAAGCCTTGATAAGGTTATTTTGCTCTCTGGCGATGGTGACTTTGCTTTGTTACTTGGGCATTTAAAAAATCAATATAATGTACCGTGCGATGTATACGGTGCTGACAGGTTAACTGCTGAGGTATTAAAACAAAGCGCAGAGCAATTTCATTTAATTGATAATACTTTGCTACTTTAACAGTAAAAAATAGTTAAAAAAGTGCAAGCTAAGTGCCTGCAACATGAGAGATTTTAATACAAAGCCGTAATAGATGAATTAAGCCTTATATAGGCTTTTTTTATTACTGTAATCAATTGGGTTTGCTAAATGATTATGGTAATTTTAAAGCATAACGAGTTACCAAGGACTTACATGCTTCATTACAGCAACATGCCACTAGACAGAGGCTCAAATTTTCGTAAAGACCCATCGTGGCTTAAAGCGCAAATGTCGGCGCAAAGTAAATGGGTTTTAGTTAAAAATAATCAAACCCTATTTATTAAAGATACCCCTAAAGTAAGCTATTTAACGTATCAACAAGTGGCACATTTAGATTTAACGAGTGCTATTTTTGTTGGTTTAAACAATGCTAAACATGGTGTGTTTGCATTGGATGTCTCTGATCTGGATGAAAGCGTACTTTCGCCTTTAATAGAGGGCGCTCAGTTTTTTGATATTCGCCAATATGGGCCTCAAGTAACCATTAAATATGCCTCAATAGCAGCCCTTGCGAGAGGGCTATGTTATTGGCATGCCACGCACCGTTTTTGTGGGCGCTGCGGTAGTAAAAACCGTTCAGTGGAAGCCGGGCATTCTCGTGTATGTGAAAACGAAAACTGTAAGCATCCTACATTCCCGCGCACCGATCCTGCGGTAATTATGGTCGTTACTAAAGTCTTTGCTGACGGAGTAGAACGCTGTTTATTAGGTCGCCAAGCTGCGTGGCCCACAGGTATGTATTCGTCGCTTGCTGGATTTGTAGACCCAGGGGAGACACTGGAACAAGCTGTTGCGCGTGAAGTTAAAGAAGAGGCAGGCATAGAAGTTGATAACGTACGTTATGTTGCATCTCAGCCATGGCCGTTCCCATCGTCAATTATGCTTGGCTTTTTTGCAGAGGCGACATCTGAGCAAATTAACGTAGATAAAGAAGAGCTAGACGATGCAAAATGGTTTAGTCGTGAAGACTTAGAGCAATTTGGTAATTGGCACGAAGAAGGCGAGCATTTAAAGCTGCCTAGAACCGATTCTATCTCTCGTTATTTAATTGAGCATTGGCGCACAAACCCTTAAGGATTAACAATGTCGAGTAAAAGTAATAAAAACACTCAGCTGGTATCATCAGGGCGAAAAAAAGCCTATACACATGGCGTAGTAAACCCTGTTGTACAGCGTGCATCTACCATTGTATTTGATACTGTAGCCGATTTAAAAGAAGCAGCTAAAACCCGTGGCGATAAAACGTTATTTTATGGGCGCCGAGGAACAACAACACACTTTGCGCTGCAAGAAGCGATTACAGAACTTGAAGGCGGCGAAGGGTGTGCATTGTACCCTTGTGGCGCTGCGTCGATCAGCCAAGTATTTTTATCGTTTTTAAAAACCGGTGATCATATTTTAATGGTTGATAACGTGTACGAACCAACTCGCGACTTTTGCGATAAAATTTTAGCGGGACTGGGCATTACAACAACCTATTACCCGCCAACCATTGGCGCAGGTATTAAAGATTACATTCAGCCAAATACTAAAGTGTTGTTTTTAGAATCCCCTGGTTCTATTACGATGGAAGTGCAAGATGTGCCCGCTATGGTAAAAGTAGCCAATGAGCACAACGTAATGACCATGCTTGATAATACCTACGGTAACGGCTTGCATTATCGCCCGTTAGAGCACGGTGTTGATATTAGTATTCAAGCTGCAACAAAGTATATTGTTGGCCATTCAGACGTGATGATGGGGGTGGCTGTTGCTAATAAAAAGTATTGGCCAACCTTGCGAGAAAACTCATACTTACTAGGGCAATGTACCAGTGCCGATGATGCGTATTTAGCGCTTAGAGGCCTGCGTACAATGGGTGTGCGTTTAAATCAACATGAAAAAGCAGCAATAGAAGTAGCTAAATGGCTTGAGCAACATGAGCTTGTTGATCATATTCGACACCCTGCATTTGAAAGCTGCCCAGGGCATGAGTTCTTTAAACGTGACTTTGATGGCAGTAATGGGTTGTTTTCATTTGTGATGAAAACCGGCAATCAAAAAGCGATTGATGCATTTTTAGATAGCCTTGAGCATATCAAAATGGGCTTTTCGTGGGGCGGTTTTGAAAGTTTGGTAACGGCTAATTTAACCATGAAAGGGTTGCGCTCAAATACAGGTTGGGATTTAGGGCCGGTTATTCGTTTGCACATAGGCCTTGAAGATGTTGAAGATTTAATTAGCGATTTAAGCCAAGCACTTGAGGTTTATAAGCAGTATTTATAATTTATATCGCAATTTATACTGTTACATTTAAATGTATTGTTACAAAGCTCACCACAGGTGAGCTTTTTTTGCTGGTAATTCAAGGTGTTTACACTTAGTGTGGATAAATACACAGAAAATAAAAAGTCATTAAGGATAGTCAATGGCAACACCATTACCGATAAACGTAGGGCGATTAACGCAAATAGCGGGATTTGAGCTTGTACGTATGTTTTTAACTAAACGTGGACTTATTGCATTAGCTGTCTTTGCATTGGTGTGGCTAATAATACTGCGCTACCCAATAGGGCAGGCAGTAGGCATTGTAAGTGCCCCCGATTTTGAGCAAATAGCCCGTGATATATCAGGTTCTATTGGTTTAAGTAAATTATTGGATTGGCCTGAGGCCGAATTTGCTATGTACTGGTTAATAGCCCTTTATAGCTTTCCCGTTTTTGGTTTATTTATTTGTAGCGACCAAACGGTAGGCGACAGAGAGCGCGGCACACTAAGGTTTTTATCACTGCGCTCCACTCGCTTTGAAATACTGTTTGGCCGTTTTTTAGGGCAGCTAGGAGTATTAGCCTGCTTAGTGGGTATAACGCTTGTGGCTACACTCGCTGTATTGGGTTTTAGAGAGCCAAGTTTACTGGCTGGTGGTTTTGCCCGTGCGCTTTCTATATTTTTAATATTAGTGATTACTCTGAGCCCATTTGTAGCACTAATGACGTTAATTAATACCTTTGCTCGCTCATCGCGTTTATCTATTGTATTGGCAATTTTATATTTTGCAGCAGGCGGTATTGTAGTTGGTATATTGCAATGGCAAATACCTGCATTAGGCTTGCTTGATTATTTATTTCCGGGTGTGCAAATAGAGCTATTAGCGGGGCAAAATTTACCATTATTGAGCGCTGTGGCTATTCCCCTTGTGCAAACTGCGGTATTACTAAGCGTTGCTCAACGTATTTTTGCAAGGAGCTCACTATGAGACCATTAATTACAGCTAGCGGTTTGAGTAAATCGTATGGAGCAAAACTTGCGCTTAATAATGTGGACTTTGAAATTAACAAAGGCGCGCCAGTGGCACTTGTTGGACCAAATGGTGCGGGTAAAACTACCTTATTTAGTTTGTTGTGCGGCTATATAGCGCCAAGTAAAGGCAGCCTTGAAATATTAGGGCACAAACCTGGTAGTGCTGCTTTATTTAATAAAGTAAGCGCATTACCGCAAGACGCACAACTTGACCCTCGTTTTAATATAGATAAGCAACTCGCCTTTTATGCAAAGCTACAAGGTATGGGTGCTAAGCATAGCCAAACTGAGGCGCTACGTGTACTTGATTTGGTTGGCTTAAAAGAAATTGCAAAGCAGCGTTCAGGGGACTTATCGCACGGTATGCGCAAGCGCGTTACGATAGCGCAAGCACTTATTGGCGCGCCACAAATTGTAATGCTTGATGAAGCAACCGCAGGCCTTGATCCGATTCATGCCAGAGAAGTACGTGAGCTGGTATCAGAATTAAGTGAACAGGCTACATTTATTTTAAGCTCTCACGATTTAACTGAGCTTGAGCGACTATGCTCACAGGTACTTCATTTAGATAAAGGCGTACTAAGCGAGCATCAAACAAAAACTAATAATACCGATAAACACTTTTATACATTAATGCTAAGCGAGGCTTATCAAAATGTTGAGCAACAGCTTCAAGCAATTGCAGGTGTGAGTCGTGTGTATATGAGCCAACATAAAGAATATGTAGTTGAGTATCAGCCAACGAGCGATCCACTTGATATTGCACTACTGAATTTTTGTCATCAACAACACTGGCAGTACCGGCAGTTAGTTAATGGTCATACATTAGAGAATCAAATATTTAAACAGGAGAAAGTATAATGGGTTTACTTAGCGGACTTATGGGTAATGCAAGCGAAGTTGACGATTCTGATTTAGAAAAAATCCTCGCCAATACATTAATTGACGGCGAGCAAGTAGAAAAAGCATATAAAGTAGTACGTGATATGTTTATTTTTACTAATAAGCGCTTAATCTTAATTGATAAGCAAGGTATGACCGGTTCTAAAATGGAAATGGTGAGTATTGCTTACTCTAAAATTACCAAGTTTAGTAAAGAAAGTGCAGGCCATTTTGACTTAGATGCCGAGCTAAAAATATGGGTTGGCTCAGATCCAACACCAATTAGTAAAGAGTTTAAGTCTGGCGATAATATTAACGATGTTTACCGAATTATTAGCCAACACGCGCTTTAATACAGTACATGTTTTAAGTAGTTGTTGACTAGATGTTGCAACTACTTTAATTTTACAGTTTACAACACTTCCTTACAATTAACTTAATAAATACAACTGGTTAGTTAAGTTTTCATTCAGTTTCCTAACGTTAGCATGTGCCTCGACTTTAGCAATACAGCTAGAGCATAAAAAGCAATGTACATAGGGAAGTCTTACAATGAAAAAATTAGCAGTTATTATTTCGAGCATTTTATTATCTAGCACTGCGGCTGCTGCAGACAGCTATAATTCAATTAGTAACCTAAGCTACAAAAATAGCGATAACAACGACACCGTTGCTGTAGATTCTATTTACTACTTATCTCCTAAAAAAACTTTAGGTCCGTACGATCAGTTTGAATACATCAATAAACAAACTAACGTATATGGTGGCTATGCTGATGACGACTTTGGCGATTTAACATCAGTTGGTGGTGAATACTTCATTAATGAATTTGTTGTTGGCGCATCTTACGAAAACCTAGACCCAGATTCAGGTTCTAACAGTGAGCTTTATAAACTGACGGGTGGTTACTTTTTCAACCCTGATTTACTTGCAAAAGTAACACTAGTTGAAAACAAAGACGGCGACGATTACGCATTATTTGATTTAGCTTACAACTACATGCTAAACAGCACAGATTACGTAGGTGTTACACTTACATCAGACGACGATTTTGATTACCGTGCAGTTGCTGCTAAATACTTTATTGATTTACAGCAAGGTAACTACCTAACTTTTGAAGGTAAATACGAAAGCATTGATGACGCAGAAAACCAATGGGTAGCAGAAACTAACTACTACTTTTCAAAAGCAACATCTGTATTTGCTAACTACAACAAGCAAGACACTTACAGCTTTGGTGCTCAGCACTTCATCAATAAAAATATTGGTGTAAAGGTGGGTTACGAAAACAACGCTGATGATTCTGACAACGATGCGTACTTTGCTAACATGCGTTTTCAGTTTTAATTAAGTCCCGTACTTAGTTAATACAAAAGTAATATCAAAAGCCCGCTAAATTTAGCGGGCTTTTTGTTCAGCGCTATTTACCAGCCGCAGTTGCGGCCTTCGTTTTGTTTATCTAAATATGTTTGTAATGGTGCAAAGTAATCGAGCATTGCTGTTGCATCCATTTGCGGCTTACCTGTTACAGTTTCAAGCGCTTCTTGCCAAGGGCGAGATGAACCCATTTCAAGCATAGCGTTTAGCCTATCCCCTGCTTCTTTTGAATTATAAATAGAGCAGCGATGAATGGCTTTATCGTTACCGGCAATTTCACATAAGCTGCGATGAAACTCAAATTGTAAAATATGCGCTAAAAAGTAACGTGTATAAGGCGTGTTACCCGGAACGTGGTACTTAGCACCCGGATCAAAGTCGTTTTCGCTACGTGCGATAGGCGCTTGCACTCCTTGGTATTTTTCACGTAATTCCCACCAAGCTTTATTGTAGTTCTCTGGGGTTACTTCACCTGAAAATACCTGCCAACGCCACTGATCAACCATTAAGCTAAACGGTACAAAGGCTACTTTATCAAGTGCCATTTTCATCAACAAACCGATATCTTTAGATTCGTCAGGTACTTGTTCAAGTAAGCCGATTTCTTTTAAGTAACCCGGTGTAACCGATAAGGCAATGGTGTCTCCAATGGCTTCATGAAAACCATCGTTTGCACTTTCTTGATAAAATAAAGGCTGTTTATTATAAGCGCGTTGATAAAAGTTATGACCTAATTCATGATGAATAACTGAAAACTCTTCGCCTGTGCGCTGAATACACATTTTAATGCGTAAATCGTCTTTGCTATCGATATTCCATGCTGATGCATGACACTGCACATCTCTGTCTTTTGGTTTTACAAACAGTGAACGCTCGTAAAATGTCTCTGGTAGTGCATCAAAACCCATTGAGGTAAAAAAGTTTTCAGCCCCTTTGACCATTTTAAGTTCGTCGTAATTATTTTGAGCTAATAACTCGGTTACGTCGTAACCCGGATCGGCGTTTTCTGGTGCAACTACATCGTAAATATTACCCCATGCTTGCGCCCACATATTACCAAGTAAGTGCGCTGGTATTGGCTGATCTTGAGGTACTTTGTCGGTGCCGTACTTTTCACCTAACTTTGCGCGAACATGGCAATGTAGCGAGTTATAAAGTGGTTTAACTTGGCCCCAAATACGGTCAAGCTCAGTGGTAAAGTCATCAGCAGGCATATCGTATTTACTGCGCCACATAGCGCCCGTATCGGCATAACCAAGCTCCTTTGCACCTTCGTTGGTAAGTGCCACTTGTTGCTCGTAAAGTGGGCGCATGGGTTTTGATATTTCACGCCAGCCTTGCCATAAATCAAGTAGTTCGTTGTAATCTCGGCTGGTGGCCATTTTTGAAGTCATGTCGCCAAGGCTTAAACAGGTGCCGCCTTCTTTACAGTATTTACCTTTACCATATAGCCCGCCAAGCTCTGCGACAATTTGTGAAAGCTTCGCTGTTTTATCAGCGTCTTGTGGGGCTGGAAGTGTAAGTGCTAGTTTTAGTTTATCAAGCTTACGGCGAGCATCGTAATCAAGCTCTAGTTCGTCGTATTTTGCAGCTTCATTTGCTAAACGCACGACTGTTTCGGTCATTTTACGGTTAACTTCAGCCGATAGAGCAGATGTATCGTGAGTAATAAAGTTTGCGTAAATCCACTCTGCACGGCTCGATTCTAAATAAAGTGCACTCAGTTCTTTTTCTGTGTTTGTTATAAATGTATTTGCATCTTTAGCTGTTACAGCTTTTTTAGTGTGTGGTGAATCGGTAGTGTCGATAGATACTTGCGCATCGCAGGCCGTTAAAGCAAGAGTACTTGCTACCATTAAGGCGCTCATACTTAGTTTAAATCTAAAAGGGGTCATGCTATTCCTTTAATTTATTGTTATTAAAACGTTGATAATAGCAGTGATGTTTAAAACAATAAAATGAATGCGTTAAGGCTCACGACTCGTCGTGCAATGATTGTATTTAAATTAAGATGGGTCATAATTAAGTTACTATTTTCATTCGATGTGTAAGGAATGTGCGCATGTTAATATTTATAATATTGCTGGTCGTGGTGGTGGTTATTTTTGCGGTTAAAGATATTCGCCTAAACTTGATTAGTCGTCCTACGTTTAAAATGTTCAAAAAGGTGCTTCCGCCATTATCGCAAACAGAGCGAGAGGCAATGGAGGCAGGTGATGTTTGGTGGGATGGTGAGTTATTTAGTGGTAACCCAGACTGGCAAAAACTGCACCACTTTCCAAAACCAGAGCTTAGCGATAAAGAAAACGCATTTATGGCTAACCAAGTAGAAACCTTATTGGCGATGCTTGATGATTATCAAATTGTACAAAAAGACAAAGACTTACCAAAAGAAGTGTGGGATTACCTAAAAACAGAAGGTTTTTTTGCGCTGATCATTCCTGAAAAATTTGGCGGTCGTGAGTTCTCGGCAATTGCTAATTCGACGATAGTGTCAAAAATTTCGACTAAAAGCTTAACAGCCGCAGTCACTGTTATGGTGCCTAATAGCTTAGGTCCGGGCGAGTTACTTCTTCACTATGGCACTAAAGAGCAGCAAGATCGTTGGCTGCCAAGTTTAGCTAATGGTACAGATGTTCCTTGTTTTGCATTAACGGGGCCAGAGGCGGGCTCTGATGCTGGCAGCATTCCTGATTCAGGCGTTGTGTGTATGGGTGAGCACAATGGCGAGCAAGTAATGGGCCTGCGTTTAAATTGGTCAAAACGTTACATTACGCTTGCACCAGTGGCTACTGTACTCGGCTTAGCATTTAAAATGTATGATCCAGACGCTTTATTAGGTGATAAAAAAGAGCTAGGTATAACGTGTGCGCTTATACCAACCGATCATCCGGGTGTTGAAACGGGTGAGCGTCATTATCCCCTTAATATGGCCTTTATGAATGGTACCACTTACGGTAAAGATGTATTTATACCACTGGACTGGATCATTGGTGGTCAAGAGTGTGCAGGGCGTGGCTGGAGAATGCTTGTTGAGTGTTTAAGTGCAGGGCGTGGAATATCACTACCAGCATTAAGTGCAGCAACTGGGCATTTAGCTTCAAAAATGACATCGGCATATGCCATGGTACGCCAGCAGTTTGGTGTATCTATAGGGCAATTTGAAGGCGTGCAAGAGGCACTTGCGCGTATTGGTGGTTTAACTTACACACTTGAGTCGTGCAGATTAATGACCGCAGGTGCGATTGATTTAAAATTAAGCCCATCGGTTGTAACAGCGATTGCTAAATACCATATGACTGAAATGGGTCGTACGGTAATGAATGATGCAATGGATATTCATTCAGGTAAAGGAATTCAAGTAGGGCCTAATAACTATTTGGCGCATGGCTATATGGGGATTCCAGTATCAATTACAGTAGAAGGCGCGAATATTCTAACGCGTAATTTAATGATATTTGGTCAAGGTGCAACGCGCTGCCACCCATTTGTTTTAAAAGAAATGGAAGCCGCTGCAATGGAAGATGACGACGCAGCACTTGAACAATTTGATGGTTTATTAATGAACCATATATTATTTGCAGCAAGTAATGCAGGCATGGCATTTGTGCATGGCTTAACACGTAGCTACTTTGCTAAAGCGCCTGTAGGTGGTGAAACGGCTATTTATTATAAACAACTGAGTAGAATGAGCCGAGGCTTAGCTATTTGTACAGACGTTGCAATGTTAATGCTTGGCGGTGAGCTCAAACGTAAAGAAATGATATCAGCGCGTTTGGGTGATGTATTAAGTCATTTGTACTTAGCATCAACTGTTTTAAAACGTTATGAAGATGAAGGGCGCCAACAAGCTGATTTACCATTTGTAAAATATGCAATTGAGAACTCATTATTTGAAATTGGCCAAGCGTTTAATGGCTTCTTTAAAAACTTTTCAAATCCGGTTGTGAATTTTATCCTTAAACGTATCGTGTTCCCGCTTGGAAACCATTACCACAGACCAAGTGATGAAATAGCACAAAGTATTTGCGAGCGTATGACTCAACCTGGTGTATTTAGAAACCGCTTAACGCATTTATGTTATGTAGATGAAAATGCAGGTACAGGGGTCATGGAAAGCGCATTTTTAGCTATGCATGATATGCAAGCGCAGTTTAAAGACTTAAAACAATGGCAGCGCAAGGGCAGTGTGCCAACAACGCTTGATATTGAAGGCGCTATTAACTATGCACTTGAAAATAAGTTGTTAGAGCAAACGGATGCTGATGCAATGCATCACGCTAATAAGTTACGAAAGAAAGCCATTGCAGTTGATAATTTTCAACCAGGTGAGCTGTAGCGCACTACTTTAAATACTAGGGCGTGTT
Organism: Pseudoalteromonas sp. SR43-3; assembly: GCF_014163875.1. Lineage (NCBI taxonomy): Bacteria > Pseudomonadati > Pseudomonadota > Gammaproteobacteria > Alteromonadales > Pseudoalteromonadaceae > Pseudoalteromonas > Pseudoalteromonas sp. SR43-3. The sequence goes on from NZ_JACJEC010000025.1 coordinate 36,484, forward strand.
GACCTTTCGTGGTTGAATTTGCAGCAGGCTGTTTGGTTTTTAGGCAAGGCAGAGCCTATGTAGTGTGGTTATTCCCCATAAATAGGCGATAACGCAGCATAAATGCCAAACATGCGCTGCCCTTTGGGTTCTTTCTAGGGACGATTAACTCTTTGTTGCTCGGTTTTTACTTAGCCCACTAGGTTACAAACCTCGCGCCGCGATTAAATCGCCCCTAGATTGAACAAATTCCAATCCACAAAGATCAACACGCCCTGCTAAAGCGAAAAAGGCCTTACGAATGTAAGGCCTTTTTATGTTTAATTCATTTATTTTTAACGAGCGTAAGGGTCGGCAACAATTTTATCTATGTACCATTTTCCCTTTTTACGAAGCATTTTTACACTGCGCATTTCGTCAATTTTATCACCATTTAAATAGCCGGTAAAAATAAGGTTTATTTTAGCGTTATCGCCGTATTGTTCACGGACGCTCATATTGGTCATATCAACTTCAATGGTGACTTCATCGTATTGCATATTTACTAAGTTACGGGAAAACTGTTTAGCGGTGCCGTAGGATTTCATTATACGTGTAAGGTTGGGGGTTGCCATGGTGCTGGCTTTTTGAAGGTCTTGCTGGTTATAAAGCGCATCAAAATAAGCGGTTGCTGTATCGCCAGGAGTGTCGCCAAGTGTTTTGGTATCGTCACCACAGGCTGATAAAAATAAACAGATGACCAAACTTAATAAACTCGTGATTTTTTTCATATTAATTATTATTAATTAGTTTTTTTAAAGTGTGTGGTTTATCTATGCAGATGTAAAGGTATGGCAGGCAATAAATAGAAAATTGGATAATAAATAATAAAAAAGGATGCCTAAAGCATCCTTCTAAAAATCTTAAAATTACTTATTGTACTAGTTCTTGTTCACTAAACTCTTCATCAAACATTGGGCTTGATAAGTAGCGCTCAGTTGCACTAGGTAGGATAACAACAATATTTTTATCTGCGTTTTCAGGCTTTTCAGCAATTCGCTTAGCTGCAACAACCGCTGCACCTGACGAAATACCTACTAAAATACCTTCTTTTTTCATTAACTGATGCGCCATTGCAATTGCGTCTTCGTTAGATACAAGCTCTGCGCCATCAATTAAGTCCATATCTAAGTTGCCAGGAATGAAGCCAGCACCAATACCTTGGATTTTATGAGGACCTGGTTTAATTTCTTCACCGGCAAGCGTTTGGCTAATAACTGGAGAGTTAGTTGGCTCAACAGCAATAGACTTAACGTTTAGACCTTTTTCTGTTTTAAGGTAGCGGCTAACACCTGTAATAGTACCACCAGTACCAACACCGGCTACAAAAAAGTCTACTTTGCCATCAAGCGCATCATAAATTTCAGGGCCTGTTGTTTCAAAGTGAATTTTTGGGTTTGCAGGGTTTTCGAATTGTTGTAATAAAATATACTTATCAGGTGCTGTTGCTTGAATTTCTTTTGCTTTTTCAATTGCGCCATTCATACCTTTTGCACCGTCGGTAAGTACTAGATTTGCACCTAATGCTTTTAATAGCTTGCGACGTTCTAGGCTCATGGTGTTTGGCATAGTAAGCGTTAACTTGTAACCACGTGCTGCTGCAACAAATGCAAGTGCAATACCGGTGTTCCCAGATGTTGGTTCAATAAGTTCTTTACCTTCAACAAGCTGACCTGACTTTTCAGCTTCCCAAATCATCGATGCACCAATGCGGCATTTGATACTAAAGCTTGGATTACGAGATTCAACTTTAGCGTATACATTCCCACCTGTAACACGGTTAAGTTTTACCAGCGGTGTATTACCGATGCTTAGTGAGTTATCTTCAAAAATAGTAGACATAATGTTCCTTAGGATGCAATCTGATCAACGTGTTAATAGCCTTTGCTACTAACTATATAAACACACTTTACTGTGAGTTTAAAAAAACTAAAGTAAAGTTTGGCTATAACATATATCTATTGGGCTTATAACCAGTCGAAATAAAAATCAATTATTAGCGGTGCTTTAGTTATTATAGGTGCGGGCTTAATTTAAAATTTAAAGAGTAAAACTTCGTTTAGTTAAAAAATGTTCAAAAGAGTATTGAATTAAGCTGTGTTTGTTCAATATTTGTGCATATGAATGTAACTTGAATAGTTTTATCACACAATGCGTCTAAAACATGATAAAAACACGTATCTAAATTCAATTAAGCAATCACAATGAAATTAATCTTAAAATTAATTGCCGGTATTGTGGCCGGTATCCTAGTTGGACTATATGTACCTATAACTGGTGTTGAACTTTTATTCACAGTAAAAGAGCTGATTGGTCAAATTATCTCCTTTACCATTCCACTTATTATATTATTTTTTATTGCATCAGGTATTGCAGGCCTACCAAAAGGGTCTGGTCACTTACTTGGTAAAACAGTCGGGTTTGCTTATAGCTCTACAATTATTGCAGGTACGCTTGCATTTTTATTAGTAAGTGCTGTTATCCCTTTTTTAAGTGGTGGTATTACATTCGAGGCAGAAGTTGCTACAGAAATTGGCAGCTTTATTGATTTAGAAATTCCACCTTTGATGGGGGTAATGACCGCATTAGTAACTGCTTTTGTATTTGGTATAGGCATGAGCCAATTAGAGCTTGATACGCTTAAAAAGGTGTCTGATCAGGGCCGTGATGTGATTGACGGATTATTATCAAAAGTAATTATCCCTGCTTTACCATTTTACATTGCAGGTGTATTTGCCGAAATGACGGTAGCGGGTACTGTGGTAGATACACTGCGAACATTTGGCGTAGTACTAATTGCAGCGCTTGTTATGCACTGGTTATGGTTAAGCGTTTTATATATAGCGACAGGTGTACTATTAAAACGTAATCCAATCGAATTAGTTAAAAATATGCTACCAGCTTACTTTACAGCGTTAGGTACTATGTCAAGTGCAGCAACGATTCCAGTATCGCTTCAATCAAGTAAAGCAAATAACGTTAAAGAAGATGTAGCAAACTTTACCGTACCACTTTGCGCGACTATTCACTTATCTGGCTCAACTATCACTATAGTAACCTGTGCAATGGCTGTTATGTTTTTATCGCCAAGCATGGAAGTCCCTTCATTAATGGGTATGCTACCGTTTATTATGATGTTAGGTGTAGTAATGATTGCAGCACCAGGTGCTCCAGGTGGCGCAGTTATGTCGGCGCTTGGTCTATTAACAAGCATGCTTGGGTTTAATGAAGGCGCGGTTGCATTAATGATTGCACTTTATTTGGCACAAGATAGCTTTGGTACTGCGTGTAATGTAACGGGTGATGGTATCATTGCGTTATGGGTTGACAGATTTAGCGAAAAATCGTCATCTTAAACTATTAGGGCGAGGCAATAATATTAGTTATTGTTTCGCTTTATGTATGTTACTGTGGCAAATTAATTTAATTAAATTGCATGTTGTTAGGTAAGTGAGGATGTTCCATTGATTAATGTACTTTTAGTTGATGACCATGAACTTGTACGAACAGGAATAAAGCGTATTCTTGATGATGTACGAGGGTTTAAAGTAATTGGTGAAGCTAAAACTGGCGAAGAGGCTGTACAGTTTTGTCGTCAGCATGCGCCAAACATAGTATTAATGGATATGAATATGCCAGGCATGGGCGGATTAGAAGCGACTAAAAAGATTTGTCGTTACTGCCCTGATGTAAAAATTATTGTGCTTACCGTTAACTGTGAAGACCCGTTTCCGAGTAAAGTAATGCAAATTGGTGCACATGGCTTTTTAACTAAAGGTGCTGGCTCTGACGAAATGGTGCGTGCCATTCGTTGTGTTCATGCCGGTCAGCGTTATATTGCTCCTGAAATTGCACAGCAAATAGCACTTGCGCAAGTGACAGGTCGCACAGACGAAAATCCTTTTCAGAGCTTATCTGAACGCGAACTGCAAATTATGCTTATGATCACTAAAGGTGAAAAAGCACAAAATATAGCTGAGCGTTTAAACCTAAGTTCAAAAACAGTAAATAGCTATCGCTATCGTATGTTTGAAAAGCTAAATGTAGGTGGTGATGTTGAGCTTACCCATTTAGCAATTCGTCATAAAATGATTGATATAGACGTTTCGTACTAACTATAATTTATGTCTGAATTTGATCACGTACATTTTCTCAAAACGCTATCAAGTGAGCCGGGTGTATACCGCATGCTTGATAGTGACAACCAAGTTATTTATGTTGGTAAAGCTAAGCATTTAAAAAAGCGTGTGAGCAGTTACTTTAGAAGTAACATTACCGATAGCAAAACACGCGTTTTAGTGAGTAATATTTGTGACATCGAAGTCACACTCACTAATACTGAAACAGAAGCGCTGCTGCTTGAAAATAATCTAATAAAAAAATACCAGCCTCGCTACAACATATTATTACGCGACGATAAGTCGTATCCCTATATTTTATTAACTAGCCATAAACACCCTCGTTTAGCGTTTCATCGTGGCAGTCGTAAAATTAAAGGTGAGTACTTTGGGCCTTTCCCGAGCGCGGGAGCGGTATCTGAAAGCTTGCGGTTAATGCAAAAAATATTTCCTGTTCGTCAATGTGAAGATGCCTATTACCGCGCAAGAAGTCGTCCGTGTCTGCAATATCAGCTTAAGCGTTGCTCAGCTCCGTGTGTGAATAAAGTCACGGATGATGATTACAGCGAGCAAGTTGACTATGTCCGTAAGTTTTTAACGGGTAAATCTCACGAAGTTATTGCTGATTTAATAAAAAAAATGGAAGCAGCCAGCCTACAATTAAATTTTGAACTGGCGGCAAAAGTTCGCGACCAAATAATGCTACTTCGTAAAATGCAGGAGCAACAGTCTATATCAGGTAATTTTGCTGAAATGGACGTAGTTGGTTTTGCTCATTTAAATGGTTTAAATGGTATTCATTTATTAATGATCCGCGATCACAAAGTATTGGGTAGTAAAACGTATTTTCCAAAAGTACCTAAAGATTCGAGTGAACAAGAAATATTAACTTCATTTTTAGGACAGTACTATTTAGCGCCAGGAGCAACAGGGCGTATTGCAAAAGAAATCATATTACCGTTTGAAATAGAAGAGAGCGGGGCACTCGGTGAAGCACTCACACAAATAAGTGAGCGCAAAGTAACGCTTAAAGTAGTTACCCGTGGTGAGCGTGCTCAATACTTACAACTGGCTAATAAAAATGCATTAAACAGTATTGCAGTTAAGCAAAGTACCCAAGACTCTATTAATAAACGTTATGCACAATTAAAAGCAACATTGCGACTTGATGATATTACCCGAATGGAGTGTTTTGATATAAGCCACACTATGGGGGAGAACACTGTTGCAAGTTGTGTTGTATTTGATTCTCAAGGCCCAAATACAAAAGAGTATAGGCGCTATAATGTAACGGGTATAACCGGTGGTGATGATTATGCTGCAATGGAGTTTGCACTTAATAAGCGTTACAACAAATTAGTAGATGAAGACAAAATTCCAGACGTTATCTTTATTGATGGTGGTAAGGGGCAACTGGGGCGCGCGGAGCAGTACTTTTCTAACTGGCCACATACAAAAATGCCTTTGTTAGTAGGTGTTGCTAAAGGTACTAGCCGTAAGCCTGGCCTTGAAACACTATTGATTGACGGTGGTCGAAAAACCATACCTATGGATTCAGATGCACCTGCGCTACATTTAATACAGCATATACGTGATGAATCTCATCGTTTTGCAATTGCAGGGCATCGTAATAAACGCCAAAAACAACGTACGCAATCACTACTAGAAGAAATAAATGGAGTCGGCTCTAAGCGTCGGCAAACATTATTAAAATATTTAGGGGGCATGCAGGGAGTAAAAGCTGCTAATATAGAACAGTTAAAGAAAGTTCCTGGGATCAGCCCTGACATGGCTGAGAAGATATTTAACCATTTGCATGACAAGGGCTAGCCCTACATGCGAATATAGCAAAAAAGACATATCCAAGTAGTTATGTGGAATATTCCAAACACACTCACAACATTTAGACTTTTTCTTATCCCCGTTTTTTTGGTGATATTTTATTTGCCTTATAGCTGGGCTTTTTTTGCTGCCGCCTTTATTTTTTGGCTTGCATCAATCACCGATATACTAGACGGTTATTTAGCAAGAAAGCTTGAGCAATCAACCCCTTTTGGTGCTTTTTTAGATCCTGTTGCTGATAAAGTAATGGTATGTGCCGCACTGGTAGCGTTATCTGATCAGTACCAGTCAATGTACATGACTATACCTGCTCTTATTATAATAAGCCGTGAAATTATCATATCTGCACTTCGTGAATGGATGGCAGAGCAGGGTAAGCGTGGTAATGTCGCTGTATCAAACATGGGTAAAATTAAGACGGCTGCACAAATGTTAGCCATTATCGGTTTGATTTGGCAATATGATACATGGATGAACTATTTAAGTTTTGGACTACTGTACATTGCGACCTTTTTAACCTTGAGTTCTATGATGCAATATTTACGTGCAGCATGGGGTGAATTGACTAAAAATTAACTCTAAATGTATAATAACGCACCGTTTTAGATAAAAAACAAGCAAACAGTTCAAAACTAGCATTTTTTGTATTGACGCGTTTAATAATCTCTGTAGAATGCGTCCGTGTTGAGAGGGCATAGCCCCCGAGATAAACGAAACGGTAATTAATCAGTTACCTGAATGTTCACATAAATCATCATGTGCTAATTCAAATAACTGATAAATAAAATGCGGTACTAGCTCAGTTGGTAGAGCGCGACCTTGCCAAGGTCGAGGTCACGAGTTCGAGCCTCGTGTACCGCTCCAAGTTTATCTTAAGGTTAATACCCCGTACTGGGGCGGAATGGCAGAGTGGCCATGCACCGGATTGCAAATCCGTCTACCTCGGTTCGACTCCGGGTTCCGCCTCCATTTCAACACTCCACACGCTTTAATTAGCAAACTCGATGCCCGAGTGGTGGAATTGGTAGACACAAGGGATTTAAAATCCCTCGACTAACAAGTCGTGCCGGTTCAAGTCCGGCCTCGGGCACCACTTTGTGGTTTAATTGCATTACCAAGTGTAATTTATAAAATGGTTAATTTAGAATTAATATGATGCGGTACTAGCTCAGTTGGTAGAGCGCGACCTTGCCAAGGTCGAGGTCACGAGTTCGAGCCTCGTGTACCGCTCCATATTAGTTTTATCCACTTGCTTTAAATAGCAAACTCGATGCCCGAGTGGTGGAATTGGTAGACACAAGGGATTTAAAATCCCTCGACTAACAAGTCGTGCCGGTTCAAGTCCGGCCTCGGGCACCACTTTAAATTGTTTAACCAAGATAATTTAAAGTTGATAAAATAGTATTTTGCGGTACTAGCTCAGTTGGTAGAGCGCGACCTTGCCAAGGTCGAGGTCACGAGTTCGAGCCTCGTGTACCGCTCCAAATTATTTGGAAACATTTAGGCGGAATGGCAGAGTGGCCATGCACCGGATTGCAAATCCGTTTACCCCGGTTCGACTCCGGGTTCCGCCTCCATATAATTTACTCCACACGCTTTAATTAGCAAACTCGATGCCCGAGTGGTGGAATTGGTAGACACAAGGGATTTAAAATCCCTCGACTAACAAGTCGTGCCGGTTCAAGTCCGGCCTCGGGCACCATCTTTACTAAAATCCTCAGATAAAATTCACTTAAATTCTAAATTGCTTCTAATTTTAAAAAATTCAAAAATTATTCTTACTTAAATTCTCTAATCTTATTTTTAATACCTACTTACCTTTAAAATCTATTTCTTTTTAATATCTTAGAGTTTCACCATCCTCAAAATAGATCACTTAATTAACTGAATTGGTATAAGAGCACCTGTTTATAACAGAGCAAAAAATCAGAACGCTGGTTATTTAATTTTCTTGGCAATTACTCCTGCACCTAAGTTTTAACGAGGGGTGGCATTAATGAATGTAATAGAAGTGCGGTGTCTAAAATAAATTTAAGGTAGGAGTATAGGGAATGTGTTAAGCACTTAGTTATACGAATTGCGAAGATTTTATAAGCGACCCTTGAGGATCGCTTATAAAAGATAAATTGTTATTGCAGTTTACTCTGAGCTTTGTAAATTGGATACTCGCTCAACAAGCCTTGAATAAGCGCAACACACATTAAAATAAGTACTATTGAAAACGGCAAAGCTGTAGTAACTACGCCCGACTGAAGCGCTTGCAATGCTTGCGAGCCACCAACCCAGAGCAATACCGCTGCAATCACGCCTTCGACTGTAGCCCAAAATATACGTTGTGGCACTGGTGCATCTATTTTACCGCCCGCAGTTATACCATCTATTACAAGCGATCCTGAATCAGACGACGTTATAAAAAACACCAAAACGAGTGCTATAGAAATAATAGAAATAAAACTAGAAAGAGGTAACTGCTCGTATACTTGAAATAAAGTCACTGAGATATCAGTTAAACCATTTTGTCCAAGTGGGCCAACTTTATCTATAACTTGTGTAATTGCCATATTTCCGAACACGCCCATCCAAACCAAACTAAGAAGCGTTGGTAGGCCAATGACGACGAGTAAAAACTCGCGTACAGTGCGTCCCTTTGAAACTCGAGCAATAAACATCCCAACAAACGGCGACCATGATATCCACCATGCCCAATAAAACACAGTCCAAGAGTGCATCCAATCTTCATCGGGTCTATTGAATGGATTACTCAAAGGTACAAAGTGCTCTACGTACGCCCCAAGGGTAAACCAAATAGCAGTAATTGCATCAGAGAAAGTAAGGGCAATAACAGCTAATAATAAAATAAATGCACAAATTAAATTAACATTGCTCAGTACTTTAACACCCCCCTCAATACCTCTAATAACTGAGAAAATTGCAATGCACGTTACTAAACCAATAACAGATATTTGAAAAGCGGTCCCGTAATCAGTGCCTAGCAGGTAATTTATCCCGCTGGTAGCTTGTTGAGCGCCAAGGCCTAGCGATGTAGCTAAACCAAATAAAGTAGACAGTACAGCGAGTATATCTATGATATGACCAAGCCACCCCCAGGCGCGATCACCAAATAATGGATAAAAAACCGAACGTATAGATAAAGGAAGGCCTTTATTAAATGCAAAAAAAGCCAAGCTTAATCCAACAACTGCGTAAATCGCCCATCCATGTAAACCCCAGTGGTACATGGTTGCACCCAAAGCTAATGAGTGTGCTTGCGGTGAATTTGGCTCAACGCCCATAGGCATATGATACCAACCAGTATAATATGCAGTTGGCTCAGCAACTCCCCAAAACAGTAAGCCAATCCCCATGCCTGCTGCAAAGAGCATTGAAAGCCATGACATGTAACCATGTTCTGGACGAGCTTTTACGCCACCCAACCGAATTTTACCTAAAGGAGAAAATGCTAAAATAACGCAAAAGATCACAAAGGCATTGGCTAGTAACATAAAGTAACTATCAAATTGATTAATTATTGCGTCTTTAGTCGAGGTTAGTGCATCACGGGTAACGGTAGGGTCAAAAACTAGGGTAAGTATTACAAATAAAACAACTAAGAAGGCGCTTATACCAAATACTGGGTTATGGATATCAAATCCCCACTTTTGTACATTATCTTGCCCAACTTGGTAATCAGTAGTGTCTATACTGTATTTTTTTGTCATGTCATCCATCGGATCTCCTTTTTATAGATAACTTAATTCATATATCCTACGTAATTAAATATAAAATAGTTTTAAAATTAATATAACTTTTATTTATAAGCAATGAGATGATTAAGCGTAGTATTTGTTATTTTAGAACTAAAAAAGCGAGCCGTAGCTCGCTGATTATTTTCTATTCCCAGGCCGCTGGGTCAACCTCTTTAGCAAGTTTAGGATGCTTACTTTTGTCAAAGGTGGGTATTAAGCCCTTTTTGCGTTGTTCGTTATAGTCTTTTGAAAGCCATACAACAACACCTGAAAGCATAAATAGCGCTATAACGTTTACAATGGCCATTAAACCCATTGATATATCTGCCAGCGTCCAAATTAAACCAAGCTCACCAACAGCACCAAACATCACCATACCTAAAACAACAAGTCTAAAGATAAACATACCTTTATTAGAGTTGTGCTCTAAAAACATTAAATTTGTTTCAGCGTAAGAGTAATTAGCCACAATAGAAGTAAAAGCAAAAAACAATATAGCAATAGCAATAAAGTAAGTACCCCAGTCGCCGACATGTTCTTGTAATGCTGCTTGTGTAAGTTCAATCCCCATAACACCAGATTCAGGTACTAATTGCTGCGATAGTAAAATAAGAGAAGCAGTCGCTGTACAAATAACAATAGTATCAATAAATACGCCTAACATTTGCACATAACCTTGTGATGCTGGGTGAGGAGGGTAAGGTGTCGCAGTAGCCGCGGCATTAGCTGCACTACCCATACCAGCTTCGTTTGAGAATAAACCACGCTTTATACCTTGGATCATCGCTTGTGTAACACCATAACCAATAGCACCAGCACCAGCTTGTTCAATACCAAAAGCACTTTTTATAATAAGCACTAGCACATCTGGTAGTGCAGTAAAGTTAATGGCGCATACATAAAGTGCAACCAGCAGGTAAGCTAATGCCATAAATGGCACAACCATTTCAGCAAAGCGAGAAATTGTTTTTAGGCCACCAAAAATAATGATGCCAGAACCAATAACCAAGCAAATGCCTACTATATACTTAGGTACATCAAACGCTACTTCAAATGCTGCAGCAATAGAGTTTGACTGTACTGCGTTAAATACTAAACCAAAGGCTAAAATTAAACATAACGAGAATAAAGTTCCCATCCAACGTTTGCCTAGACCGTTTTGCATATAATAAGCAGGGCCACCTCTAAAATTACCATCTGCATCTTTTGTTTTATAAGCCTGAGCTAGAGTACTCTCGGCAAAACTTGTAGCCATACCTATTAATGCAATAAGCCACATCCAGAAAATAGCACCTGGGCCACCTAGGTATAAGGCGACAGCAACACCTGCCATATTGCCAGTACCGACACGAGCTGCTAATGAAGTACAAAAAGCCTGAAAGGATGAAATTTCGTTATCGGCACATTTACGAGAACCAAACATAACTTTGAACATATGTGGGAATTGCACAAATTGAATAAAGCCTAGTCGAAAAGTAAAGAAGAGGCCCGCTGCTATTAATAAGTAGACGAGAACTTGCCCCCATAGAAGGGCACTTATACTATTTATTATGTCTGTCATGGATACTGCCTAAATACATGAGTTAAAAAAAGTGACCGCAACTTATCACATCAGGATAAAAGTGTTTAGTTTTAAAGTTCAAAAACAGAGTTATCAACAGGGTTTTGTGGGTAACTTGTGTCTATCGTGTGCGCTTGCTTGGGGCTTAATTTTAATTACTGTTTTATGCAAATAACGCTTGCGTAAAATCCGCCGCTCCCTATAATGCGACCCCACTGAGACGGGATATGGCGACGCGCAGCGGACAACGCATAGCGAGGCACGAACTACTCAGAGAGTTAAATAAAACTTCGGTTTTAAATCTTCTAAAAAGAAAGTTTAAAACAAAGTGTTGACTCGAAAAATAAAGGGTGTATTATTCGCATCCCTTGAGACGCTAAAGCGACTCAAAACGTTCTT
>NZ_JACJEC010000026.1:0-46546 GCF_014163875.1 Pseudoalteromonas sp. SR43-3
CATGTTTAAAGTACTTATGGCAAACTGATGTCTCAGGCATAGCAGTTGTGACTTATGTGGGTTGTGGTGATTTACATAAGATCATAAATTGCTGTGCCTGTCACGTTTTGGGGATTCGTCAGCCCGAAGGGTTCTGCTTAGGGGCAATTTACTCTTTGTTGCCTACATGGATGTAGGTAAGGGGCGTGAGCAGGACGCGGAAGCTTTGCTCGGTTTTTACTTAGCCCGCTAGGTTACAAACCTCACGCCGCGATTAAATCGCCCCTAGATTGAACAAATTTTAATCCTGAAAGGTCAACAGGCCCTAAGCCAGTAACTTTGTTGCTGGCTTTTTTAATGTCAGCCCTTTTTATATTGCAGATTACGGTTTTTTGATCAGATCACTGCATTACCAACGCGGAATTTTGGGATCACGCATTTACTAACACAGCCTTTTTCGGATCATTACTTTACTAAGCCAAATACACTTTAATGCTATATATGGGTTCTGAGATAATTTGATCGTTATTTATTTGTATAAACAATCAACAACTTATGGCTTTGACTAGGTACAACTCTGATCTGAGGGGGGATCGGCTTGGTAAAAATCTGATCCTTTATTTGGGGCTTAGTAAAATTTAGATCTATTTTTGAACGTATTGTTTGGTACACAGGCGGGTTTGTTGATTTTAAAATGGCTTTAAAGCTACTTTTAAACGATCGATCTGTAAAAATGTCTTGGTTAGTAAAACAATGATCCCAGCTAGTTTAATATTGTTTAGTGGTTTAAATAGCGATACAAAAAAGATAATTTCAAAAAGTTAGCTATTACATAAATTTATCGTAAATCTCTTTTTATTACGTTAAATATTAAAAAGGTTTTAAAAATATGACGTTAATGAGGTTTTTTGTCACTAATTTGTGTTTTTTTTACCACCATTTTAATTTACACGTTACACTTTCATAAAAATGTCATACTTAGTCATAATAATGAAAACTAATTCGATAGCGTAAGAGATAAATTGGAATGTCACGTAAAGTACTAGTCGTAGATGACGAAGCTCCTATCAGGGAGATGTTGGTTTTTGTTTTAGAGCAAAATGGATTTCAAGCAATTGAAGCAGAAGATTACGACTCTGCTATTGCAGCTATGGTTGAACCTTACCCAGATATGGTTTTACTTGATTGGATGTTACCAGGTGGAAGCGGCATTCAAATTGCTAAAAAGTTTAAGCAAAACGAACACACCCGCCAAATCCCAATTATTATGCTTACAGCTCGCGGCGAAGAAGAAGACAAAGTACGCGGTCTTGAAGTAGGTGCAGATGATTACGTCACTAAGCCGTTTTCTCCTAAAGAGCTTATGGCACGTATTAAAGCGGTTATTCGCCGTGTATCGCCAACCTCATTAGAAGAAGCTATTGAAGTACATGGCCTGCGTTTAGACCCTATTTCTCATCGTGTTACCTCAGAAGGTAACGAGCTTGATATGGGGCCAACCGAATTTAGATTACTGCACTTTTTTATGACTCACCCAGAGCGTGTTTATAGCCGTGAACAACTGCTTGATCATGTGTGGGGAACTAACGTTTACGTAGAAGATCGCACTGTTGATGTTCACATTCGTCGCCTGCGTAAAGCAATTGGCCCACTTGGACATGACCGTTTGGTGCAAACAGTACGTGGCGCTGGGTATCGTTTTTCAAGTAAGCTGTGATCAGCTTAAAGCTTAGCTACTGTGTAAAATACGCATGTATTACTACTCTAAGGTAAAGTGAGTGTATGTATCGAGTTGTTAATAAGCAGGCGTTAGTAAAGCGCCTGTTTATCTATTTTTTACCCTTACTATTAATTGGTGTGCTGGTTGGCGCGCCATTTTTGCTTTTATTTTTAGGATCTTTTTCCCTCCTTATTTGGCACTACCATCAACTTTATCGTTTGAGCGATTGGCTACTTAATCAACGCAGCTTTAATCCACCAGAGGGTGAGGGTGCATGGGAGCAAGTGTTTGAAGGTATTTACCATCTCCAGCACCGTAATCGTAAAAAACGTAATGAGCTTGCAGATTTAATTCGTCGCTTTCGCGATGGGGCTGAAGCGGTTCCTGATGCGGTTGTGGTATTACAAAATGATTTAAGTATTGTGTGGTGTAATCAATTAGCCCTTAAAGTGCTTGGTTTGCAGTGGCCTACCGATCATGGTCAGCGCCTTGATAATTTAATTCGCGAACCTAAGTTTGCTAAATACATGCACAAAGGCGAATTTGACGACGCGCTTGAGCTGGATAACGGTCACAGTATTGAGCAGGTGCTTGAGTTTAGGGTAATGCCATATGCAAGTACGCAACTTATGGTTGTGGTACGTGATGTAACGCGCTTAAAACAGCTTGAACAGATGCGTAAAGACTTTGTAGCCAATGTGTCGCATGAACTACGTACACCGCTTACAGTGGTTACAGGGTATCTTGAGATGATGGATGGCGACATGATGCCGCCGCCAGCAATGTGGAACAAAGCGCAAAATACCATGCTTGAACAATGTAAGCGCATGGATAGCTTAGTCAGCCAATTATTATCGCTTTCGCGTATTGAAGGTGCACGGCGCCAAGACAACGATAAAGCTATAAATGTACCGCAATTACTTGGTTATATTCACACTGAAGCAAACTCAATTAATCAAGACAAAGGCCACGAACTTATTTTTGATATTGATAAAACCCTTGATATTAAAGGCTCTGAGGATGAACTGCGTAGTGCGTTTTCTAATTTAGTATTCAACGCGATTCATTACACAAAACCAGGCGGTAAAGTAGAAGTTTGCTGGCAGCGCAAAAACAATAAAGCGTGTTTTAGTGTTACCGATAATGGTGATGGTATTGCGCCTGAGCATATTAACCGATTAACTGAGCGTTTTTATCGTGTTGATAAAGCTCGCAGTAGAACAACAGGTGGCTCAGGCTTAGGGCTCGCTATAACAAAACATGTGTTAACTCGCCATGATAGTAAATTAAATATTCGCAGTGAAGTTAACAAAGGATCGTGTTTTTCTTTTGAATTTTCAATAGATAAGATAGTTTCGCTGACTAAATAATTAAGCTAATAGGTCAAGTCATAAAAGTGTCATCTAAGAGTAATGTAACTGTCATGTACTCACTTTAGAGTGGGCAGCAGTTAGAAAATGGAACGAACAAACCGGAGAACTCTACATGAAATTTAAAAACTTAGTTGCCGCAATGGGTGTGGCTGTTACAACTTTCGTATCTGCACAAGCAGTTGCTCTAGACCAAAATATTCCTGAGTATCAAAAAATTAGTGGTGTTTCAGGCAACTTTTCATCAGTAGGTTCTGACACTTTAGCCAACATGATGACGTTTTGGGCTGAAGAGTACAAACGTATTTACCCAAATGTAAATATTCAGATTCAAGCAGCAGGTTCTTCTACTGCTCCACCGGCACTTACCGAAGGTACAGCTAACCTAGGTCCAATGAGCCGTAAAATGAAATCTAAAGAAATCGAAGCGTTCGAAAAACGTTACGGTTACAAGCCAACAGAAGTTCGCGTAGCTATTGATGCACTTGCTGTATTTGTACATAAAGATAACCCAATTGAAGGTCTTCGTATTGACCAAGTAGATGCTATCTTTTCATCTACTCGTAAATGTGGCGCACCAGAACAAGTTAACCGTTGGAGCGATGTTGGTCTAACAGGTGATTGGGCAGCTAAAGATGTGCAACTTTACGGACGCAACTCAGTATCAGGTACGTATGGTTACTTTAAAAAGAAAGCACTTTGTAAAGGTGATTTCCGTAATAACGTAAATGAGCAACCGGGTTCTGCATCAGTAGTACAGTCAATTTCATCTTCATTAAATGCAATTGGTTACTCAGGTATTGGTTATAAAACATCAGGCGTACGTACAGTACCGCTAGCTAAAAAAGGCGATAACTTTGTTGATGCAACACTTGATAACGTTGCACAAGGTAAATATCCATTATCTCGCTTTTTATACCTTTATGTGAATAAGCACCCAAACAAGCCGTTGTCTCCAATGGAAGCGCA
This sequence comes from Pseudoalteromonas sp. SR43-3, assembly GCF_014163875.1. Taxonomy (NCBI): domain Bacteria; kingdom Pseudomonadati; phylum Pseudomonadota; class Gammaproteobacteria; order Alteromonadales; family Pseudoalteromonadaceae; genus Pseudoalteromonas; species Pseudoalteromonas sp. SR43-3. The sequence goes on from NZ_JACJEC010000026.1 coordinate 4,039, forward strand.
ATTCTTAAAAATGGTACTTTCTAAAGATGGTCAGCAAATTGTAGAAAAAGATGGTTATGTACCACTTTCTGCAAAGCTAGTAGAAACAGAACTTAAGAAGCTTGGTTTAAATTAATAAACTATAAGCAATAAAAAACCGCTCATTGAGCGGTTTTTTTGTGCCTAAAACTAAAAACTTTAAGGAATTAAATATTACCTAATTTTTCGGCTTGTGCTTTACATTGATTATAGCTCTCAACACATTTGCCAGAGCATACTTGTTGCTTTAAGCCCTCAGCAGTTGTTTGCTGTTCACAACTACTTTCACACTGGTAGTTTTGTTGAGCACACTGATTCATTTCAGGGTTTTCAACTTGGTTTTGACAACCTGCCAATAGTGCAAAAGTAAGGGCGACTACGCTTGTTTTTATTAAAGTGTGCATGCTTCTTATCCTTAAAATGGAGTCGCAATAATATTAAATTTCGACTTGGATATTGTCGATCAATCTAACACCACCAAAATAGGCTGCGGCTAAAATAACAAATTGAGTATCTTCGATTGTAGCAGTTTTTAATGTATCTCGTTGAGCAATCTCAAAATAGTCTGGTTTTAGGCCTGCTTTCTCTAAACTTTGTTTAGCTAAGCTTTCAAGTTTTACAAAGTCTTTCTCGCCACTTTTAAGTTGCTCAGCGCACGTATTAAGGGCTTTAAATAATACGGTTGCAGTCGCTTTTTGATCATCAGATAAGTAACCATTACGTGAGCTCATAGCAAGGCCAGAAACTTCTCGCATTGTAGGTACACCAATGACTTCAACCGGAATTGATAAGTCGCGTGCCATAGTTTTGATTACTTGTAATTGCTGAAAATCTTTTTCACCAAAGCAGGCGTAATCTGGTTGCACTAAGTTAAATAACTTAGTTACGATTGTTGCAACACCTCTAAAGTGACCTGGACGTGAGCCACCGCAATAGCCTAATGAAATGTCAGGTACATCTACAAAGCTTTGTGCACCCAGTCCGTTAGGGTAGATTGTTTCTACACTTGGGGTAAATACAATATCAGTGCTTAGTTCAGCAAGGCCTTGTTTGTCTTCGTTTAGCGTACGAGGATAGTTATCTAAATCTTCGTTAGCACCAAATTGCATTGGGTTTACAAAAATACTTACAACGACTTTGTCGGCCAAGTTTTTTGCTTTTTCTACTAGCGAAAAATGCCCACGGTGCAAGTTGCCCATTGTTGGCACAAGCGCCACGCTAAGACCTGCTTGGCGCCATGCTTTAATTTGACTACGTAACGATCTGATTTCAGTTATTGATTGCATTATTTAAACTCATGTTCAGCGCTTGGAAATGCGCCACTTTTAACATCTGTACAATACTTTTGAACGGCTGCAGGCATATTGCCTGTTTCGAGCAAAAAGTTTTTAGAAAATTTAGGAATGTAACCTGCCGAAATACCAACCAGGTCATGCATTACCAGTATTTGGCCGTCAGTTAAGCTGCCTGCACCAATACCAATAGTTGGGATACTTAAAGCGTCTGTAATGCGTTTTGCCAGGGCACTTGGAATACACTCAAGTACTAATAATTGCGCGCCAGCAGCTTCAAGTGCTTTCGCGTCATCAATCATTTTTTGTGCTTTATCTTCTTCGCGACCTTGTATTTTAAAGCCACCAAATACATGAACTGACTGTGGTGTAAGGCCTAAATGCCCGCAAACTGGGATACCTTGTTGAGTGAGTGCTTTAATGCTCTCGTAAAGCCACTCTCCGCCTTCAAGTTTAATCATGTTTGCGCCAGCGCGCATAAGCTCAGCTGCATTTTTACAGGTATCACTAACGCTTGAGTAGGTCATAAAAGGTAAGTCAGCAATTACAAATAATTCACGACTACCAGCGCGTACACAGCGGGTATGATATGCAATATCTTGATTTGTTACGCCAAGGGTGTCATCGCCGCCTTGTAGTACCATGCCCAATGAGTCGCCTACTAAAATAACTTCAACGCCGTTATCATGAAATAACTTTGCAAAACTAGCGTCGTAGGCTGTTAATGCAGTAATTTTGTTATTTTCTGCTTTCATTTTATTTAAAGTAGAAACGGTTATTTTAGACATAATATCCTCGCAGGCAAAAGCCTAGGTTAATTACAGAGGTAATTGTTGTAAGTCGTTGAGCGGTAAGTTATTTGCAATGGTTTTTAATGCAATGCCGCTAGGTAAAATAAGTTCAGGTGCAAGCTCTAATAGTGGGTAAACCACAAACTCGCGATCACTCAAACCATAATGAGGCACGGTTAAGCGCGCCGTATTTATAATTTGATCATCAAATAATAGGGTATCGATATCAAGTGTGCGTGGACCCCAACGCTCAGCTTTTCTTACTCGACCATGCTCAAGCTCAATGCTTTGTGTTAAATCAAGTAATTGCTCTGGATCAAGGGTCGTTTTAATACAGGCTACGGCATTGATATAGTCTGGTTGATCTTGTGGGCCCATAGGCTTACTTGCATAGTAATGCGATACGTTTACAAATTCACAATTAGGCAGCTTTTTAAGCGCAATTATCGCGTTATCAAGCTGCTCTTTTGGTGAGTTTAGGTTGGCACCTAAACCCAAATAAACACAATGCATGTTATTACTCAGTTGGCTTTTTAGTAGGGCGACGGCGCTTTCGCGGCTTAGGACCACCTTGATGACCTAAGCTTTTAACCATCTCTTTTTGGCCGTTTATATCTTTACTTAAGTATTGTGTCCACCACTGAGCAAGCTCTGTATGCTGAGTTTCGCCTGCATCTACGCGTAATAATAAAAAGTCGTAAGCGGCTTTAAAGCGAGGCTGTTGCGTTAGCCTATATGCACGTTGGCCAGCACGTTTATCTAAGCGGTGCTGAATATGCCAAATATCGCGAGCACCTAAAGTAAAGCGCTTAGGAACAGCTATATGCTGTGAATTATCGCTTAGTACTTTATTCATTGCTTGTGCGAAAGCATCGTATTCAGATAGTTGCTCTTGGCTTTGAATTTTTTTAGTGCGCTCAAGCAGTGGGAACCAAAGTAGGGCAGCAAAAATAAACGCCGGTGTTACTTTTTTATCGGCATTAATACGCTTGTCGGTATTTTGAAACATTTGCTGAATAAGCGTGTGCTCTAAGCCACTTGGGTTTTTATCTAAAATTTTATCAAGTTCAGGAAAAAGTGAGCGGAATAAGCCGTATTTACGCAGCATTAAAAAGTTAACTTCGGCCTTGCCGTTTAAAAACAGTTTAAGAATTTCTTCAAATAAACGTGCTGGCGGAATGTTATCAAGCAAGCTTGCAAGCTCGCTAATTGGCTTTTCACTTTTAGGCGCAATGCTCATATCAAGCTTAGTGGCAAAACGTACTGCACGTAACATACGAACAGGGTCTTCGCGGTAACGCGTTTCAGGATCGCCAATAAGCTCGATTTGTTTAGCTTTAATTGCCGCTAAGCCGTTGGCGTAATCGTGAATACTAAAATCTTTAATTGAGTAATAAAGTGCGTTGATTGAAAAGTCGCGGCGCTCTGCATCTTCTTCAATACTGCCAAATACGTTATCACGTAGTAGTTGGCCCTCATTGCTTGATTGGCTTATTTGATTTTTGTCTTCTTGCGCTTCGTGGTGGCCACGCATTGTTGCCACTTCGATAATTTCACGACCAAATACAATGTGTGCTAGACGAAAGCGACGACCTATCAGGCGACAGTTTCTAAATAGTTTTTTTACCTGATCTGGAGTTGCATTAGTAACTACGTCAAAATCTTTTGGCTGTTGGCCTAACAATATATCGCGAATACAACCACCAACAAGGTAGGCATCGTAGCCACCGTCTTTTAAGCGGTATAATACTTTGATTGCATTTGGGCTAAATTGTTTGCGAGAAATACCATGCTCACCACGAGTGACAACAATAGGTTCACTGCTTACAGAAGCGCTTTCGGCACTGGTATTCGGGCCGATTATTTGTCGGCAAAATTGAAAAAGCTTGGAAATAATAGTCTGTCTCCTAGAAGGTGTGATTGACTCTGCATCGCAATCAAAAGTTACAGCAAATAGGGCGGTTATAACCCAGTACAAGCTGTTTGACGTAATTAGCATATATTTAGGCGGCTATCATATACCAGCAGGGTTTAAAAATTAAGTTGATGTGTTGAAATTAAGCCGTTTTTAGCTATTTTATTTACTTAAATGTGTAAATTGGACTTTCTGGCTATGTGGATGTTGAGAAATTTGTATTTCGGATACTTGGGGGACCTGTTTTAAGCTAAAGTTTTTAATTCCCCAATCGATTAATTGTTCTATATTTAAGTCGCTTAAATCAGCTATAACAGGTAGCCCTAAAAATTCAAAAGCGCTAATTAAAGCAGGCTTTGGATTTTGCTTACAAATGGCGGGGGCATAATTTTGTTTAGATAGTTTAAAACCGGGTTTGGCAACCGCTAAAGGTAAATGAGCAAATTCAGGTACGGGGCTGTCGAGTTGTTTAAACAAACTAATTTGCCGAGCTGTTGGTTCAATTAAATCTGCGCCTCTTACAATTCGATTTATCCTTTGATCGATATCATCGACGACCACAACAAGTTGATATGCAAATAAACCGTCACTGCGTTTAATTAAGTAATCTTCGTGGGATAATGCACTATTTACCGATATATCACCTTGAATTAAATCACTAAATTGGGTCGTTGGATGTTGCTGAACTAAACGAAGTGCGCCGGATTGAGTATGATGATTAAGTGCTTTGCAATGCCCCTGATAAATACCGCCAATGGCTTTTATTTGCTTTCGAGTACAGGTGCAACCATAAACAAGGTTTTGCTCTAAAAGTGAGTGGGTAATATCTTGATATAAAGACAGACGCTGCGTTTGATATACAACAGGTTCATCCCAGTAAAGGGCGTAGGCTTGTAAAGTATTTAGAATATCGGAGTCGGCGTTTTTAACCACGCGCGTAGTGTCAATGTCTTCAATACGAACTAACCATTTTCCTTGATTAGCTTTTGCATCTAGGTAGCTACCCACAGCCGCTACAAGTGAGCCAAAATGTAATGGCCCAGAAGGAGACGGCGCAAAACGACCGCGATATTTACGCATAGGCGCAGTAACGGCTGTAGGAGACATAACTAACTAATAAGTTTTAATTAGCCGCGTCCAGATTGCTTTTCTTTGATTTCTGCAAGTGTTTTACAGTCTACGCATAAATCGGCAGTAGGACGTGCTTCTAAGCGACGTATGCCAATTTCGATGCCACAAGACTCACAAAAGCCAAAATCATCTTCTTTAATCAAATTAATTGTTTTTTCAATTTTTTTGATTAATTTACGTTCGCGGTCACGAGTACGAAGTTCTAAAGAGAATTCTTCTTCTTGTGCAGCGCGGTCAACTGGGTCAGGAAAGTTAGCAGCTTCGTCTTGCATGTGCGATTTAGTACGATCAACTTCGTTACGTAAATCGTTACGCCAAGTCTCTAAAATTGCTCTAAAATGAGCACGTTGTGCATCATTCATGTACTCTTCGCCTGGTTTTTCTTGGTATGGTTCTAAACCGGCTTGAGCCAATAAACCATGTTTCTTTTGGTCTGGCATAACTCTCTCCTAAATCCTTAATTTAATGCCTCAGCATTAGCCGGCGGTATAAATAACAGAATCTTATACCCTAGGCAAATTTATTTTTAATTAATCGAATTAGCTTCAACCATGCTTACTGAGTAAAAAAGTGTATTAATAGTTTATTTACACTTTTAATTAATTCACATATTCGCTTTCTAAAACTTGCCTTGTTATATGGGCAAAAGCTTCAAAAGCAAGTTAATTTTTATAATTCACTTTTTACCACTTTCTATAATTAGAGTGCTTTGTAAATTACGCTTAGTTCAATCTCTTGGTTTATTACACTATTCTATAAATGCTATTCTTTTATGAAGTAAGACTCCATTAGCTGAAATTTTGGCTTTGTATGCTAATACTTCAACACCGGCTATTATTGCTTGGTTTAATAACGTGGCGTATTTTTTATCAATATGCGCAGCTGCACTTACGGTATTTATTCCTTCATGCAAAACAGCGAACAGTAATACTGCTCGGTGGCCTTGTTCGATCATTTCTATTAGTTCGCGAATATGCTTTTGTCCACGCACTGTTTGCGCATCAGGAAAGTAGCCTTGTCCGCTTTGTGGTGTATCTTCGCTTAATAATGTGACTGATTTAACTTCTACATAGCAATCGGGCTTATTTTCGTCTGTGAGTAAAAAGTCGATACGACTGTTTTCGCTGCCGTACTTAACTTCGCTTTGCAATTGACTGTAGTCGAGTAGCTCGCTTATCACATTATTGTTTATTGCTTCTTCAACTACTTTATTAGCCACCGCTGTATTTACACAAATAAGCTGCGATAAGTTATTTTGCGTAAGTTCTAATGAATGCGGGTATTTTCGTTTTGCGTTATCGCTCGTTGAATAAAAAGCAGTAAAGCCTGGCTCAGCGCATCCCGTCATTTTACCTGTATTTGCACAGTGGGCGGTAAATTCGCTGCCATCACTTAATTGTAAATCAGCTAAAAAGCGTTTGTAGCGCTTTAATAATATGGCTGGTTGCAGCGCTGGCGTGTACTTCATAATAACTTCCAAAGCGTAAACACTGCTCAGCAGTGTGATTTATGTTATTTATCTCAAGCTGTTGGGAACTTAAGCGCTCTATAGTAAACTCGGTGGCACATTTAAGTGCAAGGGAATTCTAACATGAGTGAAAAATTTGTTGTTCAACTAAGCGAACAAGCAGCAGCGAGTCATTGGGGCGATAATGCGTCATTGTCTTTTAACGAGCGCGGTGCAACTGTTCATTTATCTGAGCAAGACACATTAAAAAATGTTCAAAAAGCAGGCCGTACTATTGCAAGCCAAGGCGTTAAAAATGTTGAATTAGCAGGTGATACTTGGTGTACAGAAAGCCAGTGGGCTTTTTACCAAGGCTTTGTAACACCAAAATCATTAAACGGTGTTGAGTTTGTTGATAACGCACAATCAGATATTAAAGAACTTGCTCACTTAAAAACGTCAGCAATTTGGGCACGTGAAATGGTTAACGGTACTGCCGATGACATATACCCAGAAAGCCTAGCTGAAAAAGCAGCTGAGTTTATTCAATCATTAGCGCCTGAACATGTAAGTTACCAAATTATTAAAGGTGATGCGTTACTAGAACAACAGTGGATTGGTATTCATGCAGTTGGTCGCGGTAGTGTTCGCCCACCAGTATTGCTTGAGCTTGATTACAACCCAACAGGCGACGAAAATGCACCAGTAAGTGCTGCGCTTGTAGGTAAAGGTATTACGTTTGACTCAGGTGGTTACTCAATTAAATCAAGCGAAGGTATGCTTGGTATGAAGTGCGACATGGGCGGCGCTGCAACAGTAACAGCAGGTTTAGCATTGGCTATTAACCGTGGTATTGAAAAACGTATTAAGCTGTTTTTATGTTGTGCTGAGAACTTAATTTCGGGTCATGCATACAAATTAGGTGACATTCTTACTTACAAAAATGGCACAACAGTTGAAATTGTAAACACGGATGCTGAAGGTCGCTTAGTACTTGCTGATGGCTTAATGGCAGCAGGAGAGACTGGCGCTCCACTTATCATTGATGCAGCAACACTAACTGGAGCAGCGCTTGTTGCTGTTGGCCAAGAGTACAATGCATTATTTGCACTTGATAAAGAACTTGCACGTGAAGTTGAAAGTTTTGCATCTCAAGAAATGGAAGCTGCTTGGCCACTTCCTCTTGAAAAATGGCATCAACAAAACTGCCCATCTCCTTATGCTGATACGGCAAATAGCCGTGCACAAAAGGGTGGCGGTTACGGCGGTGCATCGAATGCTGCAGGCTTTTTATCACGCTTTGTGCCAAACGATGGCAAAGGCTGGGTGCACATAGATTTAGCTGCTGCTTTTAACATGGGCAGTACAAGCCAATGGGCAGCGGGCGCAACAACTCAAGGTATGCGTACGGTTGCTCGTACCCTACAAGAAAAAGCATAATATTTACTAAATTATGCTTTTTACACTAAAAATAGGCACCTTTGGGTGCCTATTTTTTAATTTACAGGCAAGCAATTTTATTTCATTTGCGGTAAAATCCGTCGCCAATACCTGTTTGAGTTTAATTTTTGCTTAACTCTAAGCTGCGCTCAAATCTTATATCCACCACTGGGGTTTCTAATTATGTCAGATAAGTGCTACATCACAGCTCAACAGCTGCTTGAAGATTCGTTCCGCGTAGCGGCACAAGTATACCAAGATGGCTTTCGTCCTGATTTTATTATTGGTATTTGGCGAGGTGGTGCACCGATCGGTATTGCTGTTCAAGAATATTACGATTATAAAGGCATTGAGACTGACCACATTGCAGTACGTACATCTTCTTATTACGGTATTGGTAAACAATCTAAAGAAATTAAAGTGCACGGTTTGCATTACATCGTTGAGAACGCAAATGCAGGCGACTCATTATTAATTGTTGATGATGTATTTGACTCTGGTCGTAGTATTGTTGCATTAAAAGAAAAGCTTTCAGAGCTTATGCGCTTAAACTTGCCACGTGATATTCGTATTGCATGTCCGTACTACAAGCCAAAAAACTCAAAAGTAGACACTGTTCCAGATTATTATATTCATGAGTCTGAAGAGTGGTTAGTGTTCCCGCATGAACTATCGGGTTTAACACCGGATGAAATTATTGCAGGTAAATCTGATCTTGTGAAAATTCATGACATTTTGCTAGAGAAGTAATCAGTAATTTGTATAAATAAAAAAAGGCCGTTAAGGCCTTTTTTTATTTTAAAGCTGAGCAAAGCTATCTACGTATTCACTTAGCTTTGGTATATCGACTGCTTGTAAGCCATCGTTACTTCTAAGTACCAAGCCTTTTTCTACAAGTTCTGTAACAACACGTCTGTAAGCTCGCTCAGTGGTAGCAAAGCGTTCGGCTTCAGCATTTACAGTTGGATAGGCTCTAAGTAGCGTAGGGTTGTTGTTCTCGGCTCTTAGTAAGCAATCTTTGGCTATGTTGTAGCTCAATGGTAGTAGTAGCTTATCTAAATTGATTTTTTGGTTTTCCTGAAATTTAGCCGCAATAGTTTGTGCGGTGTATAAACTCAGTTCTGGTTTTTCAAGCAGCAGAGCACGCCAATGTCTTAATTCAATAAGATTATAAGTTACATCGCTAAAGCACGTTACCGTATAAATACACGGATTATTATTTAGCGCTTCTATTTCACCAATAAGGGTGTTGTTACAATCCAATTGTCCTAACAGCAGGCGTCGTCCATTACCTACGTCGTAACTAAACGACACAGTGCCACTGCGTACAAGCACAAGCTTGCTTAAAGGCTGATCTTGATGGATCAGAACTTCTTTTTTTGATTGTTGATAGCTACTACCGGCAAAGGTTAAAAGCTGATCAACAAGGTAACTAGAAAAATGGTATTGAAACATCAATGTGCTCTTCGGACATTTGTCCTATTTATTACATCTTAATGACGTTAGCATTAAGACACTAAGAATTTACGCTAACTTGCTACTAATATTATTAGCTTTGCTAATAGTATTATTTTACCTTCATTTCCCGTGTAATGATTTAAGAATTTGCTGGTATTTTCCGGCAAACTTTTTCAGGTTTTTAAGCAAGTTAGCTTTTTTATTTTGTTGTAACTTTGCAATACTTATAAGTGCCACAAGTTAGCAGTACATGTAATGCTAACCTAAAGGCTAGGAGAGAACAATTGAGTTGGGAATATTTAGGCTATATTGCATCAGCTTTATTGGTTGCATCGTTAACAATGACAGATGTAGTAAAACTGCGTTGGTATAACATGTTTGGTTGTATTGTATTTACTGTATACGGTGTTGCCATTGGCGCAGTACCTGTTATTTTTACCAACGGCTTATTGTCGCTTGTAAATTTATACCACATTATAAAAATATATCGCCAACCTAAAGTTGAAGACGCTAAAAGCTAAAATAAGTTATCTGCACAAATAAGTTAATGATTTCAATTAAAATCAAAACTTCAGTTTTTGTGCATTCCGGCTTGAAGTGAATACAGATAATCTCATATCACTCTACATAACTTTCCTTTGAACCTTGCTGTAAGCTCTTACTTGAAAGATGATTACCTTAGGTTTTAATGCGCCGAACGTTAGCTAAATTCTGTTCGCGGATAACAAATATATAAATAAGTGCTTCTAAAAATTCCATTAAAAAATCCGATAGCAGTAAACTGCTATCGGATTTTTGTCTGTTATACCAACCTGCTTATATATGAATCTATTAAATGCTTCAAAGCGCTTAAATATTTATGTAGGTTGTGGTATTTACGCTTTTTCTAAATCTTCAACGTCACCTAAGCCAGCGGTTAGTTCTTCAAGTAATTGCTTTATTTCCTCAGAAGCTAAAATAAAGTCAGCATCAAGTTTTAAAGCCATATCTTCTTTAGGAATATCTGCGTTCTCTTCTTTTAGAGTTTCAGAGTAACTTAAACGCTTGATAGAGCCATCGTTTTGCAGCATAAACTTAAGGCGTTCTTGCCAATCAAGTGCCAGTTTAGTTACGCGTTTACCACTTTCTAAGTGCGATTTAACCTCATCACATGCCAGATCATGGCCTTTTAGTTTTACTTGTGCACCGCTGTCGTCAGCTTCTTCAAGCTCAGCGTCAGAGCCAATAGCAAAGCCTTCTGGTGTACTAAAGTTAGTTAACCAATCAGTTAAAAACACATCTAAATCGTAGTTAGCAAACGCAGGTACAACCGGAAGCGTTCCTAGCGATTTACGAAGTAGTGCTAGTAACTCTTCTGCTTTATTAAAGCTGCCACTATTTACAACAACCCAACCGTTTTCTTGGTCAATAAAGGCAAATTGTAAGCTCGACTTTTTAAATGCTTGAGGTAGAAGAGTATGAAGAATGTTTTCTTTTAATTCGTCTTTTTCTTTCTTTTTAACTGGGCGGTTTTCTTCAGCTTCTATCAGATCAACTTTCTCAGCGACTAGTTCGTTGATAACAGAAGCAGGGAGTACTTTTTCTTCACGTTTAGCGCAAACTAAAATACTTTTTTGAGAAAAGTGAGCTAGCGTTTCGCCGTGTTTTCCAAATGCTTTTGTCCAACCAAATGTTGCAAGCTCTTGACCAGTACATGGGCGAAATAAATCTTGCTCTAATGCTTTATCAAAATCTTCTTGAGTGTATGAAACGTCTTGCTTAAAGCGGTAACAAATAAGGTTACTAAACCACATAGGGGAATTGATCCATTTAAAAATTTGTACAATCATAGCAATAAAAACAGTATCTCGAAATGACTGATTTGTTACCGTTGAATATGAACAAATTTAACGCATGTAGTTTTATTTATTCATATTTATCAAAAATAGGCAGTGGCTTAGCCATGTTCTTCGGAAATTGAATATAGTAACGCAGACCTCTGCCTGGTTCACTCGTTGCATCAATCGATCCACTTAGGGTTTGTTTAACTAAATTAAACATTATATGGGTACCTAATCCGCTTCCGCCCTCATCGCGTTTAGTCGTAAAGAATGGGTCAAACAATTTTTTCAATTGCTCACTGGTAACTCCGTTACCGTCATCTTTGTAATCAATCGTTAAGTTAGTGTCATCTGCGCTTATTTTGATATCCATCACACCGTTGCTTTTACCTTCAAAGCCATGAATGAGTGAATTCATAATTAAGTTAGTAAAAATTTGGCTGATGGCGCCTGCAGGTAAATTTAAAACTAAGTCATCAGGGCATTCTAATTTTATTGTATGGGATGTCTTTTTTAGTTTTGGATGCAGTGAGCGTATTACTTCGTTAGTGTAATCTTTAAAGTTAATAGTTCTTACTGCTTCACTGGCCTGATCGACCGCTATTTGCTTAAAGCTAGCAATAAGCTCTGAGGCTCTATCTAAGTTAGTGGTTAACAAACTTGTACTTTGTTTTGCTTCGTTAATAAATTCTTCTAGTGCTTTTGGTGAAAGTGTTTTTTCACTATAAGCACTTTCGAGTTTATTTAAGCGTTCTTGCAAAAACGATATTGCCGTTACACCTATCCCAATAGGGGTGTTAATATCATGCGTAATACCCGCCACAAGTCCGCCTAGTGCTGCCATCTTCTCTGTGCCTAATAAACGTTCCTGTGCAAGGCTTAATTCTTCTATATAACGCTGAGATTCAGTTTGCTTTGAAATTAGCTCTTGCTCTGTGCTGCGTCGTAAATCTATTTCTTCAGTGAGCACAATTTTTTGCTTTTCAAGTTCGTATTTTTGCTGTTGTAATTCCATCATTGCTTGGCTTAAGTTTGATGTTTTACGGGCTACGTCTTGCTCAAGTTGTATGTTGTGATGATCGAGCTTTTCGTTACTAATAATGAGTTCTTTTTGGGTGTGCTCAAGCTCTTTTCTGTACTGAACCACTTTATCTATTAGTTTGTTAAACGACTGCTCCATTACTTTTAGTTCGTTATGCTCCTCTGTTTCTATTTCGATGTGTTGTCCTTCTAGCTCATCTAATTCTAGGTTTTCTAGTTGCTCAGTAAGCTCAGCTAAGGGATCTGTAAGAAGCTTTCTAAATGCCATTAAAAATAAAATGATTAAAAAGGTAGTTTTAATCATCGCATTACCAATCAAAAAGTAGATTGATACCATAATTCGGCTTAAAACAACTTCTCGGCTAGAGAACAAGGTAACGTCGCCCACTTGGGTAGCACGGCCAGAAAATTCAAAAATAAGTGGAAAGGTGTAACCAAATAGACCGGATTTCGCGTCTTCTAAAATAGCTTCTTCTTGTACTAACTGTTGGTTATATAGCTTATGTATGTCGAGCGAGCGCCCTAACTGTGAAATAATTTCGCCGCTGTCATCTCGAACAATAATCCCTTCAATCATGGGAATGGCGAGTAAACCTTCTGCTGTTGTAATTGTTTGCTTGGTATTAAGCTCCCAAATTGCACGTGTTAAGCTACGACTAAAGGTTTTTTGTAATGTACTTAATTCATCACGTATATAGTCTTTAGTATTGAGATATTCAGCAAGCACCTGTCCGCAAGTCACTACGAAGGTAAGCAAAAAATAAACGGATAAAACGCTTGTTAGCAGCTTCTTAGAAAGGCTTTTTTGTAACATGAGTGACTTGTTCATCCTTTGTTATTTTTGTAACGTTACTATTGTAATTTAAAAGTTAGTCAATAAACCTCTAAAAATAAATAAAAAAGTTAAAATTTAATAAGATAAATCTAATTAAGTAGGTATGTAGTATTAATGTAATTAAACTCAGCTATGAATTAGTAAATTTGTTAGACGTTAAGTTTTGTAAGTTTGATTAGAATTTAGTTTCGTTAATCATATTTAAATGAGTTAATTCTATATTTATCATTGCATTGAATTATTAATGCGCTAAGTATTTAGATGCGTGTTAAAGTGTCCTGAGTGCAAAGAAAGATGGTCTTTTAATAACTTTGATGGTTGTGTAGTAGTAAACATGATGAAATTTTCGATATTAGTCTGTGATGATTCTGCTGTTGCTCGTAAACAAGTCGTGCGGTGTTTAAATGAGTGTATAGACGCAGATATACAACAAGCTATAAATGGAGCAAACGCCCTCGATCTTTTAAGAGCACAAAACTTTGATTTACTGTGCCTAGACCTCACCATGCCAGAGGTTGATGGTATACAAGTACTTGAAACTATAAAAACAGAAAAAATAGAGTGCTTTGTGTTGGTTATTTCTGCTGATATACAGGAGAAAATGAAGCAACGAGTCGCCCAACTTGGCGCAATTGATTTTATTGATAAACCTATTAATAAATCAAGCTTGAATGAAATATTGCATAAATTTGGCATTCATTAGGTTTTTTCATGTTAAAAAAGGCTGTTTTATCTTTTAATTTAGGGTTGACAGCATAGCCTTTGTTAAGGCAGTCTTAACATATGAAAACAATTAATCGCGTACTGACCATTATTATTACAACCATCATTCTTACTGGATAGTGGCATAGGTCGGTGCAACAAATTTAAAGGCCTGTGTTCACTTAGAACACAGGCCTTTTTTCGTTTTATGGGATGAGGAACATAAACAATGCGAGTTTTAAAATTTGGTGGGTCTTCACTTGCCGATTATGCATGCTTACAACAGGTAGCTCAGTTAGTTAAAGCACAGTTAAAAGATGAAATGTTATTGGTGCTTTCTGCTCCAGGTGGAATGACCGATTCGCTAGTTGCACTTGCAAGTGCTGCAGAGCAAGGCTTAGATTTTTCGCAGCAATGGCAAGCATTAGCGAGTCGTTGTGAGGGCTTAAAAGCTGACGTTGAAAAAAGTGGCGTAGTAGTTACAAGCTGGCCAGACCTAGGCGAGCTTAAAAATAAATTAGATGGCGTGTCGCTTATACAGTGTTGCCCTGATCAAGTTCGCGCATTTGTAATTAGCTTTGGAGAGCGCGTTAGCGTTTCTTTAATGCAGGCTTTATTGAGCTCACAAGATGCAAGGTACTTAGAAGCAACAAGCTGTATTGCTTCAACAGGTGGCTACATTGATGCAGAAGCTGATTTAGTGGCAAGTAAAGCTCGCTTTCAAGCTGTGCTTAAAGAAAGCCCTGCAACTATTTATATTATGCCTGGTTTTACGGCGAGTAATGATAAAGGTGAGCTTACAACGCTTGGCCGTAATGGCTCAGATTACTCAGCAGCTATTGCTGCGGCATGTTTAGAAGCTGAGATTTGCCAAATTTGGACTGACGTTGATGGCGTATATAGCGCTGATCCTCGCTATATTAAAAAAGCCACTAAAGTAGATTTTTTATCTTATAAAGAAGCGATGGAGCTTTCTTACTTTGGTGCAAAAGTACTTCACCCAAAAACAATTTTACCGTGTGCTAAAGCAGGCGTGCCATGTGAAATTAAAAATACGCATAACCCAGACGCACAAGGCTCATTAATTGGTAACGATTATTCATCTGATGAGCCCGTAAAAGCGCTTTCTAGCTTACAAGACCTTGCAATGTTAACTGTTTCAGGCCCAGGCATGAAAGGTAAAGTAGGCATGGCGTCTAAGGTATTTAACGCGCTTGCTCACGATAACGTATCAATTGTATTGATCACGCAATCATCATGTGAATTTAGTATTAGTTTTTGTGTGCACGAAACAGACCTAGCACTTGCACTCGATGCGCTACAAACTGCATTTGAGCTTGAATTACAAGCAGGGCTTATTGAGCCTGTACAAGTACAACGTAATTTAGCCATTGTTACTTTAGTGGGCGACAACATGCGCGCACACCGAGGCTTAGCGGCTAAGTTTTTTGCATCGCTTGCACAAGCGCAAGTAAATATTGTGGCAATTGCACAGGATTCTACAGAAAGTGCTATTTCTGCGGTAATTGATGGTGAGTTATGTAATGACGCTGTAAAAATATGCCATGAAAACTTTTTCACGCATGTGCCGTCAATTGATGTGTTTTTACTAGGTTGTGGCTTAGTAGGGCAAGAGCTTATTAATCAGCTTGAACGTCAGCAAGCTTGGCTTGAAAAGCGTAATATTAAACTTAACTTGTATGGTGTTGCTAACTCTCGTCAATTACACCTTGATAACGAAGGCATCGCTTTTAGTGATTGGCAGCAAAAATTGGCCTCATCTGAGCAAGCATTTGATTTAAAATTAGTAGAGCAATTTGTTAAGCAAAACCACTTAGTGAATCCGGTATTAGTAGATTGTACATCTTCAGATGCACTTGCTGCGCAGTATGTAGACTTTTTAAATGCAGGTTTTCATGTGGTTGCAGCTAATAAAAAAGCGACAACAAGCTCATACACGTATTACCAAGATTTAATAGCTGCTACGCAAAAGAATAATCGTAAATTTTTATACGAAACTAACGTTGGTGCAGGTTTACCAGTAATCGATAACTTGCAGTCATTATTTGGTGCCGGTGATGAGTTACTAGAGTTTAGCGGTATTTTATCAGGCTCACTTTCGTATATGTTTGGCGCACTTCAAGATGGTTTATCACTTTCTGAGGCAACTATTAAAGCCAAAGAAAGCGGTTTTACTGAGCCAGATCCTCGTGATGATTTATCGGGTACCGATGTAGCACGTAAGTTACTGATCATTGCTCGCGAAGCCGGTATGAAGTTGGAACTAAGCGATATTGAAGTTGAGTCAGTATTACCACAAGGTTTTGCACAAGGTGATAGCGTTGATGAGTTTATGGCAAAACTACCAAGCCTAGATGCTGATTTTAATGACCGCATTCAAAGTGCTGCGAGCGAAGGAAAGGTACTTCGTTATGTAGGTACAATTAAAGAAGGTCACTGTAAAGTAGGTATTGAGGCTGTTGATGAAAAGCATGCGCTTAATGTAATTCGCGATGGCGAAAACGCGCTTGCTATTTTAAGCCAATACTACCAGCCACGTCCGTTTGTAATTCGTGGTTATGGTGCCGGCTCTGAAGTAACAGCAGCGGGTGTATTTGCTGATATTTTAAAAACACTATCGCGCTAGGAGCTCGTTATGATTGAAGTATATGCTCCGGCGTCTATTGGTAATTTTGCAGTGGGTTTTGATGCACTTGGCGCAGCGCTTGCGCCAATCGATGGTAGTTTATTAGGCGATGTAGCTGTTGTAAGTGCAGCACCAAGTGACGAATTTATTTGTACTGGCGACTACGCTCACAAGTTACCAAGTGATGCGAATGAAAACTTAGCGTACCAGTGTTTAGTACATTTTAGAGCGCATGTCGCGCCTGATATGCCAAGCGTAAAGCTCGAGCTTAAAAAGAATTTACCAATTGGATCTGGACTTGGTTCTAGTGCATGCTCGGTCGTGGCTACCTTTGCTGCCCTTGATAAGTTTGCACAAACTAACTTAAGTCAGGTTGAGCTTATTGAGCTTATGGCTGACTTTGAAGCTGTAGTGAGCGGTGGTCGTCATTACGACAACATCACGCCATGCTATTTAGGTGGTTTGCAATTAACAGGTGATTTAATCCCTGATAAATCGATTGCACTGCCTGTTGATGAAAATTGGTACTACGTTGCTGCGTTCCCTGGTTTTTCACTCAACACTGCAAAAGCGCGCTCGGTTTTACCAAAAGAGTTGAGCATGCATGCAAGTGTTGAGTTTGCACAGCGTTTGTCGGCATTTAGTAGCTTGCTGTTAACTAATCGTTTTGACGATGCACTGAGCATAATGAAAGATGAAATAGCAGAACCTTACCGCGCACCGCTTATTAAAGGTTTTAGTGAAGCCAAAGCAAGCTTACCAGCGTTGGGCGCTGAAATAGTGAGTATTTCGGGCGCAGGACCCACCTTGTTTAGTGTATGTAAAACACTTGAAGCTGCACAGCAATGCGCGCAGTGGTTAGAGGCAAATTACATTAACGAGCAAGGCTTTTGCCACATTTGTAAATTAGATAACGACGGCACGCGTCAATTAACAGTTTTATAGGATAGGTAGTCATGCAATTACATAATTTAAAAGATAGCTCACAAAAAGTGTCGTTCGTTGAAGCCGTAAAAACAGGTTTGGGTCGTAATCAAGGTGTGTTTTTCCCTGAATCCCTTGCCCCACTGTCCGATGTTGATGCATTGCTTGATATGGACTTTGTTACACGCAGTGGCAAAATATTATCTCACCTAATTGGTGATGAGCTGCCAAGCGAGACTGTGGCACAAATGGTTAAAAATGCATTTAACTTTCCAGTTAAGCTGGTGGAAGTTGAAGAGAATACGTACTGCTTAGAGTTGTTTCATGGTCCTACGCTTGCGTTTAAAGACTTTGGTGGTCGCTTTATGGCTGAGTGTTTAGCGCAATTTAATAAAGATGAAAAAGTAACTATTTTAACCGCAACATCGGGCGATACTGGTGCAGCCGTTGCACATGCTTTTTATAACAAGCCGAATATCGATGTTGTCATCTTATATCCTAAAGGCAAAATTTCACTTGCTCAGCAAAAGCTATTTACTACGTTAGGTAACAATATTCATTGTTATGCAGTTGATGGCAGTTTTGATGATTGCCAAGAGTTGGTTAAAAATGCCTTTTTAGATGAAGAAGTTAAATCAACACTTGGGCTTAATTCTGCTAATTCAATTAATATTAGCCGTTTAGTTGCTCAGGTTTGTTATTACTTTGAGGCCATTGCACAACTACCAAAAGAAAAACGCGCAACAGCGCATATATCAGTGCCAAGTGGCAACTTTGGTAATGTATGTGCTGCAATGATTGGTGCGGTTATTGGCTTACCTGTAGGTAAATTAAGTGCAACAACCAACCAAAATGATACTGTGCCGCGCTTTATGCTTGATAAAACCTGGACGCCAAACACAACACTTGAGTCGCTTTCAAATGCAATGGATGTAAGTAAGCCAAACAACTGGCCGCGTGTGCAAACAATGTTAGATAATAACTGGTTTAGCTACGATAACTTTTATTCAACTAGCGTAAACGAGGAAGACACGCAATCGGTGATGAAAAAAATTCAACAAACGGGTTATGTTGCAGAGCCTCACACTGCTATTGCGTACCAAGGTCTTGTTGAAAATCGAGCGCCTGGTGCAGCGGGTATCTTTTTAGCAACCGCTCATCCTGCTAAGTTTAAAGAAAGCGTAGAGGGTATTTTAAATATTGAATTAGGTATGCCAAAACCACTTAGCGACGCACTAGCAAAACCATGCCTAGCAAGCGATATAAAGGCCGATTACGACGCATTACGTACAGAAATACTTGCTAAACTTGGCTAAGTTAATTAATTCAAAAAGGCGGTTAAGCCGCCTTTTTTTATAACTTTAGGCTATTAAATCTAGTGAGTTGTATTTACTAATTAAATATAAGAAATAGCATTCATTTAAAATCGTTATGGTTTTATAAGAAAATATCATCTTAAAAAGTCTGTGAAATAGTTTCAATCCCTGTTTAAATATCCTCAACTTAAGAGCGTAGGCAAAGAGTCGTTTAAAGCGTACAATAAAGCCTCTAAAAAACACCATACACGTTGCCCTAGGAGACCCCAATGTTAGAACGTAGCATGAATATTTCGGATTTTGATCCAGAGTTATTTGACGCGATAAACAAAGAAACTGCTCGCCAAGAAGAGCACATTGAACTAATCGCTTCAGAAAACTACTGTAGCCCACGCGTACTAGAAGCGCAGGGTTCACAGCTTACAAATAAATACGCAGAAGGTTACCCTGGCAAACGTTATTATGGCGGTTGTGAGCACGTTGATGTTGTTGAGCAATTAGCAATTGACCGTGCTAACGAGTTATTTGGTTCTGACTACGCAAACGTACAACCACATGCTGGTTCGCAAGCTAATGCTGCTGTTTTTCTAGCGCTATTAGAAGCAGGCGACACTGTACTTGGTATGAGCTTAGCTCATGGTGGTCACTTAACTCACGGATCACACGTAAGCTTCTCTGGTAAGCTTTACAATGCAATTCAATACGGACTAGATGAAACAACGGGCGAAATTGATTACGCACAGGTTGAAGCACTAGCACTTGAGCATAAACCAAAAATGATTATTGGTGGTTTCTCAGCGTACTCAGGTATTGTTGATTGGGCTAAATTCCGTGAAATTGCTGACAAAGTAGGTGCTTACCTGTTTGTTGATATGGCTCACGTTGCAGGTTTAATTGCGGCAGGCGTTTATCCAAGCCCAGTTCCTCATGCACATGTTGTAACTACAACTACGCATAAAACACTTGCTGGTCCTCGTGGTGGTTTAATTATCTCTGCATGTGGCGATGAAGCAATCTATAAAAAGCTTAACAGCGCAGTTTTCCCTGGTGGCCAAGGTGGTCCTTTATGTCATGTTATTGCAGCAAAAGCAGTGGCATTTAAAGAAGCGCTTCAACCAGAATTTAAAGTATACCAAACACAAGTTGTTAAAAACGCAAAAGCAATGGTTGCTGTAATGCAAGAGCGCGGCTACAAAATCGTATCTGACAAAACTGAAAACCACTTATTCCTACTCGATTTAATCGATAAAGATATTACTGGTAAAGATGCAGACGCAGCCCTTGGTAACGCTAACATCACAGTTAATAAAAACTCAGTGCCAAACGATCCACGTTCTCCGTTTGTAACATCTGGTTTGCGTATTGGTTCTCCTGCAATCACTCGTCGTGGTTTCAAAGAAGAAGAATCAAAAGAGCTTGCTGGCTGGATTTGTGACGTACTAGATAACATCACTGATGAATCTGTACAGGCGCAAGTTAAAGAAAAAGTAAAAGCAATTTGTGCAAAATTACCTGTTTACGCTTAATTGCATAAGCAGCAGTAATTTAGATCACATAGGCTAGGGGCCTGTTTATCTTTCGAGGTTTAATTTGCAGTAGCATGTTTGGTTTTTAGGCAAGGCAGAGTCTATGTAGTGTGGTTACTCCACACAAATAGGCGATAACGCAGCATAAATGCCAAACATGCACTGCCCTCGGGTTCGTCCTAGGGGCGATTTACTCTTTGTTGCCTACATGGATGTAGGTAAGGGGCGTGAGCAGGACGCGGAAGCTTTGCTCGGTTTTTACTTAGCCCACTAGGTTACAAACCTCGCGCCGCGATTAAATCACCCATAGATAGAACAAATTTAATCCTGAAAGGTCAACAGGCCCTATTTTTTGCTAAGATAAAAGACCGCTATTTAGCGGTCTTTTTTGTTTTAAAACGGAAGTACCAAGCTATGCATTGCCCATTTTGTACCGCAAAAGATACTAAAGTTATTGATTCTCGCCTAGTCGGCGGAGGCCACCAAGTTCGAAGGCGCCGTGAGTGCAACGACTGCCATGAGCGCTTTACTACATTTGAAGGCGCTGAACTGGTTATGCCTCGTGTTATTAAACAAGACGGCAGCCGCGAACCATTTAACGAAGATAAATTATTAAATGGCTTAAATCGCGCACTCGAAAAACGCCCAGTGAGCACAGAGCAAGTAGACGAAGTAGTGAATATAATAAAATCGCAGTTGCGTGCTACAGGCGAGCGAGAAATTTCAAGCCATTTGGTTGGTGAATGCATTATGGAAGCCCTCAAAAAGCTCGATAAAGTAGCGTATGTAAGATTTGCCTCTGTTTATCGCTCGTTTGAAGATATACGCGAATTTGGCGAAGAAATTGCCCGCTTAGGGGAGTAACAATGCAAAGCCAAGTTCCTTTTACTGAACATGATGAAATGTATATGGCACGCGCCATAGAACTTGCCAAAAAAGGCCGGTTTACTACCACACCTAACCCTAATGTTGGCTGTGTTTTAGTTAAAAATAATCAAATAATTGGTGAGGGTTTTCATCAATTAGCAGGTCAAGGCCATGCAGAAGTAAATGCACTGGCTGTCGCTGGAAAAAATGCACAAGGTGCAACGGCTTATGTAACGCTTGAACCGTGTAGTCATTATGGCCGTACGCCACCGTGCGCCGAAGGCTTAAAAGCTGCCGGTGTGGTAAAAGTAATTGCTGCTATGGTTGATACAAATCCACAAGTTGCTGGCAAAGGCCTTAAAATACTGAGCGACGCGGGTATTGACGTTGCTTACGGGTTACTCGAATCACAAGCTCGCGCACTTAACGTTGGCTTTTTTAAGCGTATGGAACAAGGCTTACCTTATGTGATTTGCAAAATGGCAGCGAGTATTGATGGTAAAACGGCGCTTAAAAATGGGCAAAGTAAGTGGATCACAAGTCCTGCTGCTCGACAAGACGTACAATTATACCGAGCGAAAAGCTGCGCTATTTTAACCGGTGCCGATACAGTGCTAGTAGACGATGCTAAACTTAATGTGCGACTAAGTGAGCTGCCTTGCACACTGCCTACTGATTTGCCGCTTCGCCAGCCCGTGCGTGTTATAATTGACTCTCAAAACCGTTTAACACCTGACCTTGCTTTATTTGAAATCCAAAGTGATGTAATAATATTTACGACTAAGGTTGATAAATCATTGCAATGGCCGCATTTTGTAAAGCATATTGAAGTTAGTGAAAGTAACGGTAAAGTTGATTTACAAGCCGTTTTAGAAAAACTTGGGCAACTGCAGTTTAATAATGTTTGGCTTGAAGCTGGCGCAACACTTGCTGGTAAAATGACAGAGCTTAATTTAGTTGACGAGTTTGTTTTTTATTTAGCGCCTAAACTAATGGGCCATGATGCAAAAAGTTTAGTTAATTTTCCTGAATTGACGAGTATGCAGAACACCGTTGATTTAACATTTAATGAATGTGCGCGTATTGGTGACGATTTACGTATCACCGCGTCAAAACTCATTAAAATCACTTAATAAAAAGAGTAGTGCTATGTTTACTGGGATAATAGAAGCCACAGGCAAAATTGCTTTATTACAAAAAAAACAAGGCGACTTAGCCATTCGTATCCAAAGTGCTGATCTTGATATGACAGACGTAAAGTTAGGTGACAGCATTGCAACTAATGGTGTTTGCTTAACTGTAGTTGATAAACATATTGATGGTTTTAGTGCGGATTTATCTAATGAGACGATTAGTTTGACCGGTTTTGCTCACTATGCTTTAGGACAAACGGTGAATCTTGAAAAAGCCATGCAACCTGTTTCTCGTTTAGGCGGTCATTTAGTGTCTGGCCATGTTGATGGTATCGCAACAATTACAAGTATTACAGCAAACGCCAGAGCAACAGAATATTGGCTTACAACTGACGAAAATTTAATGAAATACATTCCTTACAAAGGTTCGGTATGTATTGATGGTATAAGCCTGACAGTAAACGCTGTAGAGGGTAATAAATTCAAATTAACAATTGTCCCACACACGAGTGAGCAAACCACAATTGCTCATTTTAAAGTAGGTACCCAAGTTAATTTAGAAGTCGATCAAATTGCACGTTATTTAGAGCGCCTTATAAAGGGTGCAGAGCAACCAACGGGCTCTGATATTTCGATGAGCTTACTCGCTAAAGCGGGTTTTATTAAATAACGAAACTGACAACTTACACGAGCAAATTTATGAATTTACACAGTGCGCAAGAAATCATCGACGATATTAAAGCCGGTAAAATGGTTATTTTAATGGATGATGAAGATAGAGAAAATGAAGGCGATTTAATAATAGCTGCTGAGCATATTAGCGCAGAAGCGATTAATTTCATGGCTACCCATGGCCGTGGTTTAATTTGTTTAACCATGACGCAAGAGCGTTGCGAGCAACTTGATTTACCGTTAATGGTTAAAAACAATGGTGCAGCATTTTCGACTAACTTTACAATGTCGATAGAAGCATCAAAAGGTGTTACAACCGGTATTTCAGCAGCAGATAGAGCGCGTACAGTGCAAGCGGCTATAGCTAAAGGCGCAGTCCCAAGTGATATTGTTCAGCCTGGACATATTTTTCCTATTATGGCGCAACCTGGTGGCGTATTAACTCGCGCAGGACACACTGAAGCTGGCTGTGATTTAGCGCGTTTAGCTGGACTTGAAGCATCATCTGTTATTGTTGAAATACTTAATGCTGACGGCACTATGGCACGTCGCCCTGATTTAGAAGTTTTTGCGAAAGAGCACGATATTAAAATTGGCACCATTGCTGATTTAATCGAATACCGCAACTTAAACGAAACAACAATTGAGCAAGTAGCAAAATGTAAGTTACCAACTGTTCATGGTGAATTTGATTTAGTTACTTACAAAGACACAATTGACGGCCAATTACATTACGTATTGCTCAAAGGCGATATAAAAGATCAAGAGCCGACAAATGTACGTGTACATTTGCAAAGTACCTTTAACGATATTCTACTTTCAGACAGAAGTGCTGACCGTAGCTGGGGCCTTTCTGAAGCAATGGCTTATATCGCTAAAAATGAAGGTGCTTTAGTTATTTTAGGTAAGCAAGAAAGCACTGAAGAGTTAGAGGCAACTGTGAAAGCATTTGCAGCAGCTGATGCTGGCGAAAGCGTTACGCCACGTAAATTCAAAGGTACATCTCGTACTGTTGGCGTAGGTTCGCAAATACTTGCCGATCTTGGAATTAAACAAATGCGATTAATGAGTCGCCCTAAAAAGTACCATGCACTTTCGGGCTTTCATTTAGAAGTTGTTGATTACGTTGAGCCACAATAAGCATCACGCTTAAACTAGGCTATTATTTTATTTTTATGGTATGATGCGCAGCAATTTTTGCGCAATCGCAACCGCTTGAACTTATTTTTAGGGTTATCAAATGAAAATTATTGAAGGTAATAAGTACGCTCCAGGCAAAAAATTTGCCATTGTCATTTCTCGTTTTAATGACTTTATTGGTAGCAGCCTCCTTGCAGGTGCTGTTGATGAGCTAAAACGCACAGGTGGCGTATCAGATGACGACATTACCGTTATTTATGTGCCAGGCGCGGTAGAATTACCTTTAGCGGCTAAACGCGTTGCGGCAAAAAAAGAGTATGATGCAATCATCGCATTAGGCGTAGTGATCAGAGGTGGTACACCACACTTTGACCTAGTTGCTGGCGAATCAAACAAAGGTCTTGCGCAAGTATCACTTGAGTATGATATCCCGGTTGCATTTGGCGTATTAACCACAGAAAGCATTGAACAAGCAATTGAGCGTGCTGGCACCAAAATGGGCAATAAAGGCGGCGAAGCTGCTTTAGGCGCGCTTGAAATGGTTAATGTGTTAGATAAAATTTAAGTTTAAGGAATTTTTGTGAAACCAGCAGCAAGACGTAAAGCACGTATCTTAGCACTCCAAGCCGTTTATTCTTGGCAAATAAGTGGCAATTTAATTGCCGATATCGAACAACAAATGTTGATCGAAACAGACGTTACTAAAATTGATGTTGAATACTTTAAAGATCTAGCGACGGGTGTTGCTGTAAATTACAAGCAACTAGACGAAGCTGTATCACCACATTTAACACGTCCGTTTGATGACTTAGATATGGTTGAGCGTGCAATTTTACGTTTAAGCAGCTATGAGCTTAAGTTCCGTGAAGACGTACCTTATAAAGTTGCTATTAACGAAGGTATTGAGCTGGCCAAAATTTTTGGCGCTGAAGACAGCCATAAATTTGTAAACGGTGTACTTGATAAAGCTGTTAAGCATTTACGCAAGTAAGTAAACCGTTAAAGAGGGGAGCCGGCATAGGCCGGCTTTTTTGTGTATGAAGGAATTTGAATTAATTAACCGCTACTTTAAAGGTCGCGGTATCACCCGTCGTGATGTAAACCTAGGTATAGGGGATGATTGCGCTTTAGTAACCGTTCCACAAAACTGCCAACTTGCCGTTACAACAGACACTCTTGTTGCTGGCGTACACTTTTTTGATGATATTTCCCCTCGTGCATTAGGTCACAGAGCGCTTGCTGTTAATTTAAGTGATTTAGCGGCCATGGGCGCTGAGCCGACTTGGGTTTCAGTTGCGTTAACTTTGCCAAGTATTGACCCACAGTGGATTGAAGAGTTTACTGATGGCATGCATGAAATTGCTGAATATTTTAATGTGCAGATTATAGGAGGCGATACAACTCAGGGCCCACTAACCATCACTATTTGTGCGAAAGGGACTGTACCCGAAGGTACTGCACTTCGTCGTAGTGGCGCAAAAGTGGGTGATTGGATTTATGTTACGGGTCCGCTAGGTGACGCTGGACTTGCAATTGAGTCTCGCAAACAAGGTATAAGTATTGAGCCAGAGCATTTAAAGTACGTAAATAAACGCTTTGACTTTCCAACCCCACGTGTTGCTGCAGGGCAGGTATTACGAGGCCTTGCATCATCGGCTATCGATGTGTCGGACGGCTTAATCGCTGATTTAAGTCATATACTCGATATGTCACAAGTAAGTGCAGTGGTGAATATTGAAAGTATTCCAACTTCAGATGCGATGCAAGCAAGCCTTGATTTTAATCAGCAGCTGCCATTTATTCTCAGTTACGGTGATGATTACGAATTAATTTTTACGGTCCCTGATAGCAATAAAAGTATGTTAGAAATAAAGCTACGCCAGTATGGTGTAGATGCAACATGCATTGGCCAAGTTAAAAGTGGCGATGGCCAAATTGAGCTTTTACACAACGGTGAAAAGTTTGATTTTGAACCGCAGGGTTTTGAGCACTTTGCAAAGGAGCTGGTTTGAACAATAACCGCAAGTTTAATTTAAAGCGTCCACAT
Source organism: Pseudoalteromonas sp. SR43-3 (assembly GCF_014163875.1). Taxonomy (NCBI): domain Bacteria; kingdom Pseudomonadati; phylum Pseudomonadota; class Gammaproteobacteria; order Alteromonadales; family Pseudoalteromonadaceae; genus Pseudoalteromonas; species Pseudoalteromonas sp. SR43-3. Next base: position 30,201 of record NZ_JACJEC010000026.1, read on the forward strand.
CAGTTTTTTGGTCTGGGCTTTGGGACTGGGCTTGCCCCTAAAGCGCCCGGTACATTTGGTACGTTTGCTGCCTTGCCATTCATTTTTATGACCATGTATTATCCGTTATGGCTGCAAATTGTATTTGCCGTTGTGATCAGTATATTTGGTATATGGGCGTGCGGTAAAACGGCTGATGATTTAGGCGTGCACGATCATCCTGCTATTGTATGGGATGAAGTGGCGGGTTATTACATCACTATGATTGGCGCAGCACTTAGCTGGCAAACATTACTCGTAGGTTTTTTGTTATTTCGCTTTTTTGATATAGCAAAACCCGGCCCAATCCGTATGCTAGACAAACGAGTACATGGCGGTTTAGGTATAATGGCCGACGATATACTTGCGGGTATTTTTTCGCTTATATGTTTACAAGCGTTAATAAAAGTGGGTTTACTGCCCTTTTAATTTTTATATTTGATTTGTTTAACTAGGTGGCAGCAATATGATGCGATTTTTACTGGTTTGTGTACTTATGTTGTGCGCGACGCCAAGTTGGGCTTCAATTACTGATTACGTAGTTAAGCAATGGAATATAAAAGATGGCCTACCGTCGCAATCACTTAAAAGTGTTGTGCAAGATCAGCAAGGCTATATGTGGCTTGGTACGCAATTTGGTTTAAGCCGTTTTGATGGTACAACATTTACAAATTATAACACGCAAAATAGTCCATTCTTGCCTAGTAATGGTGTTAATAAGCTTTTAGTCGATTCTAGTGGTTTGCTATGGGTAGGCACTAAAAGTGGCTTGGTAGTTATTAACCCAGCCACATTTGCAGCACAAGAATTTAATATTAAAGGTCCAGTAAGGGATATTCTTGAGGACTCTAAAGGTAGCATATGGATTGCGGCCAACGGCTTATACTATGTAGATAGAGGGCAAGTTGATTTACGCACTGAAGTAAATGGTCCTCTACCTATTGTTAATGCTACTGTGATCACACAAATAGTTGGCTCTGTTAGCCAAATGGCACTCTCTCCTGAAGGCATTTGGCTGGTTAATGATCGTCATTTATTACGCCTTACAAAAAACTCATCAGATTTTTCTAAACTACGTTTAGAGCTTACCGCAAAAATATCTTTACCAGAGCGCTTAGCGCAAACCATAGTGCACGATTTATCATTTTTAAATGGTAATTTGTATATAGCTTCTGAGCTAGGTGCATACTTTTTAGATTTAGATGACGAGCTAAGACCTTTTCCTCTACCTAATGCAAATAACTCAGCCGTTTATAAGTTTATGAGTGATACCGATGGTGGCTTGTGGGTTTCGACCTATGGACGCTTATTATTCAGAGATAAAACCGGTGAGTGGCAATGGGTAGAGCCTAGCCAACTCGATCAAAGTATATGGTTTGCTGATATTTTTAGAGATGATAAAAATAACGTTTGGTTAGCAAGCTTTAGTGAAGGCTTGTGGCTTGCTCATGAAGGGCGAGTCGAAAGGCATTCAGCAGTTTCAAATATGACCGAATCTGTTATGGCTATTAGCCAAGCACCCGATGGTAAACTGTGGGTTGCGAATAAAAGCGGCATTGGTTATTTCGATTTAGATAAAAGTTTTATTAATTTAGTCCCAAGTAGTAAATATGGATACGCATCAGTACACGATCTACAATTTGATGGTGAGCGATTATATATAGCCACAGGGCGCGGCTTATTTGTTTTTGAAAACAAGACACTTTACACCGTCCCTGGTCGAGCACTTCGCGATAATCCGGTATTTGCAATAAGTCGCTCTAGTAAAGGCGGCTTTTGGATTGGTACCGGACGCGGTTTATATCGATTAAATTATGCTGGTTTAACGCCTTTTGCCTATAACGCTTTTTTAGGTAGTAAGTTTATTACCTACGTATTAGATAAAACAAACTTTGGTGTGATTGGTACTAGTAAGGGCGCATATTACTTTACAGACCGTGGCATTGAAAAAATTGGCGACCAAACAACACTTGAAAGCGCATACGTAACTAGCGTGCTACATATAGATGGCGTGGGTATTTTAATAGGCTCTCTTAACGATGGGCTTTTTTACAGAAGTACGCAAGGGCAATGGCGTCAGCTCGATGCGGCTAATGGTTTACCGTATGGTTCTATATTTAGCCTAGAATATGATGAAAAGTTAAAGCATGTTTGGGTAAGCACCATGAAAGGTGTTTACAGAATGCCTGTAGAGCAATTTAAAACAGAAATAAAAAGCTTAAAAGTTGAAGAAGTAATTTCATCTTTTGACCGTCAACTTGATGGTAAAGCGAATCAATGTTGTAGTGGACTTGGGCATGATGCGGTAGCAGACACCGGAAATTCTATTTGGTACCCAAGCTTACAAGGTGTTGTTGAAATACCTAAAAATGTAGAGCTATTTGGTGTGCTTGCATTAAAGCCAACAATAGAGACAATAACAACGCCACTTCGTCATTTAACTACCGCTGCGCTTGGTAAAAAACCATCATTAGAAACAGACGAGCGTGATATAACGCTAACTTACACAGCTATTGATTACTATGCACCAAACAGCATTGAATTTAGATATAAACTAAGTGGCTTAGATAGTGACTGGCGCTATGCAAATACGCGACGTGAAGCTATTTATACTAACTTGCCTCCTGGCTCGTTTTTGTTTCAATTAGAAGCTAAGCGCCAAGGTGAAGACTGGGCTAAAGCGCAAGATGTAGAATACGGTTTTGTAGTGCCTGAGCGCTTTGACGAAACAATTTACTTTAGGCTTTTAATTACCAGTGGTTTTATTTTGCTTTTTTATCTCATTTTTTGGGTGTTTAGAGCACAAGAGCGCAGAAAACAAGAAGCATTAGAGGGCTTAATCACTGAGCGTACCTTAGAGCTTCGCCAAGCTAATGATAAATTAGGCCAAGTGAATTCACAGCTTAAATTAGTGAGTCACTCAGATGAGCTAACAGGGCTACGTAGTCGCCGCTTTTTGTTTGATCAACTCCCTAAAGATATTGAGCACTTTCAACGTAATTCACAGTCGCTGCAGGCACAAGGTAAGTCACTGGTGCTGGTAATTATTAACTTTGATAACTTCAGCCGTATTAACGATGCGTATGGCCCAATTGCAGGTGATAGCTGCTTACAGCAAATGGCTGCATTGTTAAATTCGCGTACGCAGGGCTCTGACTATGTGGCACGTTGGAGTGGTGATGAGTTTTTATTATTATTACGTGACTTTAAATGCAATAAAATAGATAGCTATGCCTCAGAACTTTGTAAAGTAATAGCGGCTAATTCGTTCCAATTACCAAATGGAAAAACAACTAATATCACGGCATCAATTGGTTGGTCATTTTATCCATTACCTTTACTAGGCGGACAGGTAATTAGCTGGGAAACCTCTATTAACTTAGCAGATATAGCACTGCATCAAGTTAAAAAGCGCGGTGGTGATGGTGTGGCTAATATTACGTTTGATGATCAGCTCGATGCATTTGAGTTTGAACAAAACTCTAATGTTGATCAGCAATTAGGTATTTTACAAAGTAATGGCTTGGCAGATATAAAAGTGTGGATGCGATAATGCCCGACCAAGGTTATTGGTCAGGCATGGTGAGGTTAACTCTATTTGTTAAGCCAAGCTGGTAATATTGCAATCGACTCAGGGGCTGTAAATGCCGTACTGGTATCGGCGCTTATATCACCGCCTGCACTGCTTAAAATATTATTAAATCGCATAACCACATTATTTGACTTCTCAGCTACGTATAAATCTGTTCCGGTATACATAATATCAACAGGGTTACCCAGTAGGGTATTTGGACCGCTAATAGTGGTACTTATGTTTACCAAGCCCGATGCAGTTGCTACGTTATTCAATACGTATATTTTGCCATCGTCAGCAACTGCTGCGCTACCAACATCAGAGAGTATTAGCGAGCCACTTAGCGAGTCGAAGTCGATGCCGTGCATGTTGCTTGGTGCTGCTACTGCTGTACCTGCATTTGCTGGCGTTATAAGCCTATCCTCAACTGCAATATTAGTACTACCAGCCATTAGTTTGCTTTTAACTTCGTCAAATACAGCAACGGTTCCATTTGTTAGTGCTACAAAAGCTCGATCAGTGTTTGCATCGTAATCAACATCCCAAGGGCGAGCATCGTTTGCAAACGTAAGCGTCATTAATGGGCTTGCATCCCCTGTGGTGCAAGTTGAAAATATTGAAATGCTTGGAGTATCTGCATTATTTTCTGCAACTAAAATCATACCGCTATCAGAAGCCACATCAAGACCTTTAGGAGATATAAGGCCTGTATTCGAACCAGTAATAATGCTGTCTTGGTTAGTATTATAAGTTTGCCCATCTCTGTTTATTGCCACTTTATTTGAAATAACAATACCGCCAATTGAGGTTGTACTGTTATCGAACGTTGTATAACTATTACCCGCTTTATCAAAAGTTACACTTTCGATAGTTTGACTTGCATTATAGTTGCCAATTTCTGTGTTAAGTTGTGAACTTAATCGACTAATTTGCCCAGTTGTTTCACCTGCAGTGCCCGGATTACTACTTACAGCAACACCTAGCAGCGCCATATTAGCGGTATCACTATCTGAAATATCAGCCATCTCATTTTGTATACCCAGTTTAGTAATTGACTCAGGTTTAATTGTTGAGGTAACTAAATCAGGAGTGATATCGCCGCTCTCACCTGAAAATATATTGCTGAACACAAGAACAGCATCATTTGATTTTTCAGCTACACGTAAGTCACTACCTTCAAGGCTAATATCAACTGGGTTACCAAGCATTGTTGCTGGACCGGCAATACTTCGTGCAACGCTTACTAAGCCCTCTGCAGTTGAAGCATTATTAATTACAAATAACGAACCATCGGTTGCGTCTGAGGCACTGCCTACATCAGACAAAACAAGTTTATTAGTATTTGAGTCATAAACAATGCCGTGAATATTTACAGATATTTGCGTGCCATCATTATTACTTGGAGTAATTGTGCGGCTTGGCATTGCGGCAAATTCACCACCAACAAAATTATCATAAACGGCTACATCACCATTTGTTAGTGCTACATAAAGGCGGTCGTTAGATTCATCATAATCAACATCCCACGGCGCCGCTTCTGTAATAGTTGTGCCTAAAGGCGCTGCATCGCCCGCGGCTGTAGCGCCAAAAGTCGTTACTTGCATAGCGCCAAAGTCAGCAATAAAAACAAGGCCACTCTTTTGTGCTACAGCTATTCCTTTAGGGTTTACCAGTGTTGTGTTAGTACCTGTTATTTCGCGATCTGTATTAGCTGTATAGGTTGCGCCGTCACTACGATTTGCAAGCTGGCAAATAGTTTTAATACTGCCATTTTCGCTGTCGCTTGCTTGCAATAAATTACCTAAGCTATCAAATGCAACGCCTTCGTTAGCTGTTGTATTAAAGGTTTTTAGTTTAGAGGCATTTTGGTTAATTAAATCGATAGTGCCTGTATTGCTCTCGCCATTGTTTGCCAAAATTAATGTGGCTGATGCAAAACCAGGGTTGCCATTTGTACCGTCGGTACCGTTTTGTCCATCGGTGCCTGCAATACCATCTACGCCGTTTTCACCATCGTCTGAGCTACAGCCTGTAATGCCGATTAATACTGCAAGTGTTAAAGCTGAAAAACTAAGCGTGTGTTTAAGTGTGTTTTTTTGTGTTGAATGAGTTGTTAAATTAGCTTTATTCATCATTTTTACCTTTTAAATATTCCATCAAATGTAGGTAAATAACGCGCTTGCTCATAAGGCATAGACTAAGCGGCACTGATTATTTACATGTTAACCTCATATCAATAACGGCTATAAAATGAAACTGGATGCAAAAAAGTTAAAATTAAAAACAAAAAAAGGAGCCTTGAGGCTCCTTTTTAATAAACTAAGTAAATAGCTTAAGCGATAAACGCCTTAATAGCGTTTAATATTCCTTGCTCGCCTAATCCCATTTCATCGTGCATTTCATCTTGCGTGCCGTGTTTAATAAACTCATCAGGAATACCTAAGTTAAGGATATTAATATCAGCTTTTTGCGTTGCCAAGTATTCATTAACTGCAGAGCCGGCACCGCCAGCAATCGCGTTATCTTCAAGCGTAACAAAGGTATCGTGGCTAGTAGCAAGCTCATTTAAAAGTGCAGTATCAAGTGGTTTAATAAAACGCATATTAACAAGCGTTGCATCTAATTCGTTAGCTGAAAGCTGGGCGTTTTCAAGTAATGTACCGAACGATAAAATGGCAATTTTACTGCCTTTCTTAATTGTATCTGCCTTACCTATTTCGAGCAGTTGCATAGTGCTTTCAATGTCTGCAGTACCTGCGCTACCTCGAGGGTAACGAACTGCAACAGGGCAGTTTTCTTTATAACCGGTGTATAGCATTTGGCGGCATTCGTTGGTGTCGCTTGGTGCCATAATTACCATATTTGGAATACAGCGCATAAAGCTTAAATCGTACGCACCTTGGTGAGTTTCACCATCGGCTCCAACAATACCAGCGCGGTCAATGGCAAATAATACAGGTAAGTTTTGCAGTGCAACATCATGTATTAATTGGTCATACGCACGTTGTAAAAAGCTCGAGTAAATAGCAACAACAGGTTTTAAACCTTCACAAGCAAAACCAGCCGCTAAAGTAACAGCATGCTGCTCTGCAATGGCCACATCAAAGTATTGATCTGGAAACTCTTTAGAAAAACGTACCATGCCAGAGCCTTCGCGCATTGCTGGCGTAATAGCCATTAACTTGCTGTCTTGCTTTGCCATGTCGCATAACCAATCGCCGAAAACTTTTGAAAAAGTAGCAGCGCTAGGTTTAGATTTAGGCAGGCTAGTTGTGCTCGGATCGAATTTTGGTACACCATGGTAGCCAATAGGATCGGCTTCAGCCGGTTTGTAGCCCTTACCTTTTTGCGTTTTTATATGTAAAAGCTGTGGGCCTTTTAAATTACGCATATTACGCAATGTATCTACAAGCATGTTTACATCGTGACCATCAATTGGGCCTATGTAATTTAGGCCTAATTCTTCAAAGAAGGTCCCCGGGATCATCATGCCCTTAATGTGCTCTTCCATTTTACTGGCAAGTTGCTTTACCGGAGGCACACCTGAGAGTAACTTTTTACTGCCTTCACGAATGTTAGTATAAAAGCTACCTGATAAAATTCGGGCAAAGTGATTTGTTAATGCGCCAACATTTTCTGAAATCGACATTTCGTTATCATTTAAAATAATAAGCATGTCTGATTTTACATCGCCTAAATGATTCATCGCTTCAAATGCCATGCCTGCGGTGATAGCTCCGTCACCAATAATGGCTACAGATTTTCGACCTTTGCCTTCTTTTTGGGCGGCAATAGACATACCTAAGGCAGCTGAAATAGAGGTGCTTGAATGACCTACGCTAAACGTATCGTATTGGCTTTCATCGCGAAAAGGAAAAGGGTGCAAACCGTCTTTTTGGCGAATAGTGTGCATTTGGTCGCGACGACCTGTAAGGATTTTATGTGGATAAGCTTGGTGACCCACATCCCAAACTAGGCGATCGTCTGGAGTGTTATAAACATAATGTAGCGCAACGGTTAGTTCAACCGTCCCTAAACCAGACGCTAGATGACCGCTACTTTGCGATACTGAGTTGAGTAAATAATCGCGCAGCTCATTGCTAAATGCAGGGAGTTTGTCTTGCGCTAAGTCACGCAATTGGGCTGGCTCGTCAACCAAATTAAGTAATGGATACTTGCTACTATCAAGTGTCATGGTTTTATATATATCCTTCGCTAACATTAATTCATTCAAAGCTTTTACGAATAATTAATGTTGAGTAATAATGTCAGTGCTAATTGCAATACGTATGAGCAAAAATTAGTGGTCACGCTCAATTAGGTAATTTGCTAGCGACGCAAGAAGTGTTGTGTCAGCATCTATATTTGCCAACGCTTCATGGGCTTGTTGTATTAAATTTTGCGCCTTTTCTTTAGCGCCTAGCATACCTAATAACGCCGGATATGTCGCTTTATTCGCGGCAATATCGGAGCCTTGTGGTTTACCTAAAGTAACCGTATCGCCTTCAACATCTAAAATGTCGTCGTGTACTTGAAACGCCAGCCCTATAGCATACCCAAAAATGCTTAAATTTTCTAAGGTTTGTTGATCTGCCTTTTCACTGCACAGTGCACCAAGTGTAATTGCACAATTAATTAAAGCTCCGGTTTTTAGCTTATGTATTCGCTCAAGCTCTTGTACGGTAATTACTTTATCTGTTGCTGCTATGTCAAGACCTTGTCCGCCTACCATGCCCTCAAGGCCTGATGCGTGGGCAAGCGTAGCAATCATTTTTACTTGTGTTTGCGACGAGCATGTGAATTTGTGATTCGCAATAAGCTCAAAGGCGAGTGTTTGTAGGGCATCACCGGCTAAAATTGCATTTGCCTCGCCAAATTCTATATGGCAAGTAGGGCGGCCACGGCGTAAGTCGTCATCGTCCATTGCGGGCAAATCATCATGAACTAACGAATAGCTATGGATACACTCAATTGCAGCTGCAAGTACATGTAAGTCTTGCTGGTTTGCACCGAGCATTTTACCTGTGGCATAAACTAAAAATGGACGTAATCTTTTACCGCCATTAAATAATCCATACTGGGTGGCGTTCTTGACTGTTTCTTCAGTATCGAGAGGCTGTTTAAAATGCTGTTGTAAGGTCGCTACTACATCTTTTTGAGCACGTTCGATATAATTATTTATGCTCACAGCTATTCCATATCATTATCAAAATTCGTAAGAACTGACTTTTCGCCATTCCCCATCAAAATTGATACTTTTTGTTCTGCTTGCTGTAATTTACCTGATGAAGCACTTGCTAATGCAATTCCACGCTCAAATTGCTTTAACGATTGCTCAAGCGATAAGTCACCTTGTTCCATGTCACTAACGATTGTAGATAATTCTTCTAGTGCTTGTTCGAAACTTAAGTTTTCAGGTTTTTTAGTCGCCATCTTTATTTCAGCTTACATAATAAATTTAGGGGTCAATTTTAGGGGGAATGCTAAACTAGGTCAAAGGATGATATTGGTTTTTTACCTTTATAACGTTAAATTATATTTCAAGTGTATTAATAAAGCCTTAATAGCGGTCTGTTAGTTTAATAAATCAATTGATAATTAGGTAGCCCTTATAACTTGATCTAAAATAGTGCTAAAGGCTGCTTTTTATGTTTATTTATAAAAATGGCTTAAGCAATTCAATATGTTGCCGATAAGCAGTTAATAATAAAAGTTTATGATAAGGCCATTAAGCATGAAACTTCTGGAGGAAATGTGGATTTAGCAACCATAATCGGGATCCTAGGCGCAATTGGCTTAATTGTCATGTCTATGTTTATGAGTAGTAGCGGTGAAATGGCTATGTTTGCCGATGCTCCTTCTAGTGTAATTGTATTTGGTGGTTCACTTTTCATTGTTTTATCAAATTTCACCATGTCGCAGTTTTTGGGTATAGGTAAAGTTGTTGCTAAAGCGTTTATGTTTAAAATTGAAACGCCAGAAGAACTTATTGAAAAAGCAGTAGAACTTGCTGATTCAGCTCGTAAAGGGGGCTTTTTAGCACTCGAAGAAGCTGAAATCCCAAATCCATTTATGCGCAAAGGCGTCGACATGCTTGTTGATGGCCATGACGCAGATGTTGTTCGCGCCACACTTCAAAAAGACATCTCTTTAACCACTACTCGACATGAAATGGGTGCAGGCTTATTTAAGTCATTAGCCGATATTGCACCAGCAATGGGAATGATTGGTACTCTAATTGGCTTAGTTGCAATGTTATCTAACATGGATGACCCAAAAGCAATTGGCCCGGCAATGGCGGTAGCGCTTTTAACAACTTTATATGGTGCGTTTTTAGCCAATGTTGTGGCAATTCCTATTCAGGTAAAACTTGAACTACGTAAAGACGAAGAAGCTATGAATCAGCGTTTAATTTTAGATGCTATTTTAGGTATACAAGATGGCCAAAATCCAAAAGTTATCGAAGGTATTTTGAAAAATTACTTAGCTGAATCTAAACGCAAAGTAGATACCGAGGAGTAATTATGTCTGATCAAGAGTGCAAATGCCCACCACCAGGCCTACCAGCATGGATGGGAACGTTTGCCGATTTAATGTCACTGTTAATGTGCTTTTTTGTACTCTTGCTTGCGTTTTCAGAAATGGATGTACTTAAGTTTAAACAAATTGCGGGCTCTATGAAGTTTGCTTTTGGTGTGCAGAATAAAATTGAAGTAAAAGATATCCCTAAAGGTACCTCTGTTATTGCTATGGAGTTTACCCCAGGCAAACCAGAACCCACTCCAATAGAAACTATTCAACAACAAACAGTAGAAATGACTCAACAAATGTTAGAGTTTCAGGCTGGAGATGAAAGCTCAGCTGGCGGCAGGCAAGAACAGCGCGGGGACAAACGTGGTGGCGAATCTCGTAGTACTTCTCAAGAGCAATCGTCAGAGCAAGCAACTTCAGCGGCCGATCAGGAACAAACTAACGAGCTCGTTAAAAAAATCGCGCAGCAGCTTGAAAAGCAAATAATAGATGGCGCAATTGAGCTTGAATCTTTAGGGCAGCAAATAATTATTCGTATTAGAGAGAATGGTTCATTTCCTTCGGGTAGTGCATTTTTACAACCTAAGTTTAAACCCATAATTCAAGATATTGGTGTACTGTTAAAAGATGTACCTGGCGAAATAACTGTATCTGGCCATACCGACGATTTTCAGGTATCGAATGAGCTATATATTAATAATTGGGACTTATCGTCAAAGCGAGCTGTAGCTGTAGCAAGCGAGCTGCAAACGGTGCAAGGGTTTGATAAAAACCGCATGATGGTAGTGGGGCGAGCTGATACTCGTCCACTTGTTCCAAACGATTCAAATGAAGATCGCCGAAGAAACCGTCGAGTAGAAATATCAATCCTGCAAGGTAAGGCTAAAGAGTCTGCTCCTATTGATGTGCGCTAAGTTATTGCTTGTGTTATATTTCACTATGTTTGTTTTGATTTAAGGTACTTAATTGCCTTAAGTATCTTGGTAATTTCGTCATTTTAGCTTACAGTACATTTCCTTAACATATGTAATGGAGTGCCTGTGAAAATAATCAATAAATATTGCGACATGCCGGGTAATGGTGATGGTACTGATGACGATAAAAAAACAAAATAGGGCAGAGTATTTTGCCTGAATGGTTTTTATATATTGTTAGTATTTTAAGCAAAAGCTGGGTTTTAATGCTAAGTCCGGCTATTTTTATATTTTTTGTATTTAAAGATCGCCTAGCCTTTCGATTTGTATTACTTACCGCAGCTTTTTTCCTCTTTGGTAACCTAACTGCTTCAAGCCTACGAGCGTTTGATGACATTTATATTTATCGTTATTTAGTTTGGGCGATCACAGATATTATTTGGATGGCACTTATCGCTTACTGGGGTATAAAGGATAAAGTTTATTTATGGCAATGTGTTATTGGGCAACTAGTTGTTATTGGCGCACCTATATTACAACTATTCCGATTAGTTGACCGCCATTTGTGGGATTTAGCTTACAGTACCGTTATTTATCAGACCCTAATGCCATTTATCAATATTGCCACGGTGGTTGTATGCTATTTACCTTTAATTATCCTTTTCACTAAGCAAGGTAGTGTAAAGTCAAAAATAGAAAACTCCCCACCTTCAAAATAGCTGTGCTAAACTACTGTTTATATGAACAGTGAGTGAGCGACTCCCATGAAACTCTACATTGCAGAAAAACCTTCACTAGGACGCGCTATTGCTGATGCGTTACCAAAACCACATAAAAAACACGATGGCTATATAGAAGTCGCTAATGGCGATTGTGTATCGTGGTGTATTGGGCATTTGCTAGAACAAGCAGAACCCGATGACTATGATGAGCGCTTTAAAAAATGGCAGTTTGAACACTTACCTATAATACCTGAACAGTGGAAGTTAAAAGCCAAAACCAAAACTCGCAAACAGCTCACTGTTTTAAAAAAATTAATTAAACAGGCCTCGCAACTTATTCACGCTGGCGATCCAGACCGTGAAGGCCAGCTACTAGTCGATCAAGTAATAGAAGAAGCCAAAATAAGTCAGGCTAAAAAGCAGAGTACGCAACGTTTACTCATTAGTGATTTAAACTTATCGGCGGTAAAGAAATCATTGGGCGCAATGCGTTCTAATCGAGATTTTATTCCGTTAAGTGTATCTGCTTTAGCGCGCTCTCGTGCTGATTGGCTATTTGGTATGAATTTAACACGTGCATACACACTAGCTGGGCAAAAAGCAGGGTTTGGTAATGTGCTTTCGGTAGGGCGAGTGCAAACCCCTATTTTAGGTCTTGTTGTTAATAGAGATAACGAAATAGCGAACTTTGTATCTAAGCCTTTTTACGATGTATTGGCGCATTTGCTTACTCCAGATAATCAACCATTCATAGCTAAGTGGGTTCCAAGCAAAGCATGTGAGCCACATCAAGATGAAGAAGGGCGAATACTTAACAAAGCTCTTGCAGAAAATGTTGCTTCACGTATTACAAGGCAAAGTGCTGAGCTTATTTCACTCGACCAAAAACAAAAAAAGCAAAGTGCTCCATTACCTTATAATTTATCTGCTCTGCAAATAGATGCCGCTAAAGCATTTGGTATGCCAGCTCAAAAAGTATTGGATATTTGCCAAATACTTTACGAACGTCATAAACTAATTACTTACCCACGCTCAGATAATCGTTATTTACCCAAAGATCACCATCAAGAAGCATCTGCTATTTTAAAGGCAATAAGTGCAAATGGGGGGCAAAGCAGTGAATTAGTAAACGGGGCTGATGTAAAAAAGCGTAGTAAATGTTTTAACGATTCAAAAGTAGCTGCCCATCATGCCATTGTGCCTACGGCTAAGCAGTTAAAGTCAGCGAGTTTGAGCGGTGACGAAGCAAAGGTATATCAATTAATAAGCCGTCATTACTTAATTCAGTTTTATCCCGACTATATATATAACGAAACTAAAGCTGAGGTAATTATTGCTGGTGGGCTTTTTAAGGCAAATGCAAAGCAAGATGTAAGCTTGGGTTTTAAGGTGTTAATGGGTAAATCTGAATTAAAAGATGAAGCCTCGCTACCTCCTTTAACAAAAGGTATGCCTCTTTTTTGTGATAAAGGCGAAGTAGTCGAAAAGCATACATCACCCCCAGCTTATTTTACCGATGCCACATTATTGGCTGCGATGACGGGCATTAGCCGTTATGTTAAAGATCCACAAATTAAAAAAGTATTAAAAGACACTGATGGTTTAGGTACGGAGGCAACACGTGCGGGAATAATCGAGTTGCTATTTAAGCGGCGTTTTTTAAAACGTGAAGGTAAGTCAATTAGAGCGACCGAAACGGGACTTGCTCTTATTAGCGTATTACCACAAGGTTTAGCGAGTCCTGATTTAACCGCAAAGTGGGAGTCGAGCTTAGGTGATATTGCACAGCAGGCAATGAGTTATCAGCAATTTTTACAGCCTTTACTTGCTGACCTAAATGGGTTTGTTCAATTAGCAGCAAACTGCGATAGCAATGCATTTGCGAAGTTACCAAAAAGCTCACCTAAAAAACGTTTTGCTAAACGAGGTGGAAAAGCGACCTTTAAAAAGTCGAGTTATAAAAAAAGCTCTGTTGCTAGTTAGCAACAGAGCCATTTTATTAAACCATGTTGCTTAATGTTGAATTGGTATTACTTAACCTAAACTCAGGTTACTTATTAAATAAGGCAACAGCAGCGTTACTCATTGCTTTTATTCCAGTAGGAATAGCAACTTTATAATCTGGTGCAAATTTACTAGAGTGTAGAGAAGGGAGTACCTCACCTGTTTTTATTGAATCTGCATATTGTGCTTGGTTTACGCCTCCTAGCCAAAAGAGGGTGATAGGGATATTTTCATCGGTGCGACCGTATAGGCCAAAATCTTCACCCGCCATTACAGCTTGTGTTTCAAGTACATTAGTATCGCCAATTGCGCTGGCAATAGAGTTTCTAACAATGTCTGTTTGTGCAGGGTTATTATAAGTAGATGGAATAGATTCATCTTCATGTACATATATTACAGGGTAGTTAGATTCATTTAAGCCAGCACTTTGTGCAATACCTGCGGTGATTCGTTTTATTGCTGCTATTTGAGCGCTTCTTACATCGGGGTTGTAGCTTCTAAGAGTGAGTTGTAGTTTTACTTCATCCGAAATCACATTATGTTTTGAACCACCATGAATAGACCCCACTGTAATAACAGAAGGCTCAAGCGGTGAAAGCTCTCGGCTTGTGATTGTTTGCAAAGCAAGTACAGTGCGTGCAGCTATAACCACTGGGTCTATAGTTGTATGCGGATAAGCACCATGACCACCTTTACCTTTAATTGTAATATCGACAGAATCTACACTTGCCATCGTGTATTCATTTTTCATTGATACCTTACCAGCGGGGACGCTAGCGCTTACATGTAAAGCAATTATATGATCAGGTTTTGCATATTTACTAAATAGTCCTTCGCTTAACATCGCTTTAGCACCCCCACCTACTTCTTCTGCAGGCTGTGCAACCATCATTAATGTACCTTGCCACTGTTTTTTATGAGCAATTAACTGCTCTGCAGTTCCAATAAAAGAGCTCATGTGGATATCGTGGCCACAGCCGTGCATTACACCTACTTTTGCACCGTGCTCGTCAATTACTTTGACTTTTGAGGCATAGGATTTTCCTGTTTGCTCAATAATAGGTAAGCCATCAGTATCAGTGCGGATCATTACTGTCGGCCCTTCACCATTTTTATAAATACCAACTACACCAAAGCCACCTACATTACTTGTTACTTTAAAACCCAGCTGAGTTAATCTATCTGCTATCTTTTTACCTGTTTTTTGTTCGTGATAAGAGAGCTCTGGGGATTGGTGTAAGTCGAGGTAAAACTTTTCAATAGCTGGCATGGCTTTGCTTAAATTCAAATCGAGTCCATTTGCTTGTACTAATGGGCTTGCTAATAAAAGTATTGCACTTAGGTAAGTTAATTTCATATTTTCCCTTATTGTTGAATATGTATACCGAGTGATTTAGGTATATGACTTGTAATTATTATGTTCACCACCATATAAAAACCTAAATAGACGAATATGGCAATCAATTCAATGAGCAACATAGTTAGTATTAATGCGCAAAACCTTCAACAAGTACTCGGTGAAACATCACAACAAAAATTGGTGTTGCTTAACTTTTTCTCTCCTCAAAGTCCTGACTGCATTGGACAGGCTGCAATTTTAGATAAAGTAGCAGCAGAATATGCAAGCTATATAGTAGTAGCAAACCTAGATTGCGATGCAGAACAAGCACTCGCTTCTCAACTTGCGCAACAAGTTGGTCTGCAAACACTGCCTACGCTTGTATTATTAAAAGACTCCGCACCGGTAGATTTACTTGCAGGTGTTCAAAGCGAAGCGCAAATACGCGAAGCCCTAGCAAAGCATTTACCTGCGCAACAAGACTTACTGTTAGAACAAGCAAAGCAAGCGTTATTAAAGTCAGATTTAAATGCTGCATTTAATTATGCAAAGCAAGCTTATGAAATAGACAGCGGTAATGCACGTATCAAATTAGTGCTAGCAGATATATGTATTCAAATTCACAAGGTAGATGAAGCACAAGCGCTTATAAATACAATAGATGCACAAGAGCAAGATGCTTACTTTAATAATATAAAAGCAAAATGCGAAGCCGCGCTTGAAGCAAAAGATTCACCAGAGATTAAAGAAAAGCAACAACAAGTAGAAAAGTATCCAAATGACTTAGAACTAAAAGAAGAGCTCAGTATTTTACTTAATGAAGCGGGCAGAAAAGAAGAAGCATTGGATGTACTGTTTACAGTTCTACAAAAAGATCTGAACTTCAACGAAGCAAAACCAAGCTTTTTAGCCATTATTGCCTCTTTACCTGATGGCGACGCACTCGCAGCTAAGTATCGTCGCAAGTTATATAGTATTTTATACTAGGGTCTGTTGCTCTTTGCGGATTAAAATTTGTTCAAACTAGGGGGTGTTTAATCGCGGCGCGAGATTTGTAACCTAGTGGGCTAAGTAAAAACCGAGTAACAAAGAGTAAATAGCCCCTAGGAAGAACCCTTTGGGCTGACGAATCCCCAAAACGTGACAGGCACAGCAATTTATGATCTTATGTAAATCACCACAACCCACATAAGTCACAACTGCTATGCCTGAGACATCAGTTTGCCATAAGTACTTTAAACATG
>NZ_JACJEC010000027.1:0-21782 GCF_014163875.1 Pseudoalteromonas sp. SR43-3
ATGCATGTTTAAAGTACTTATGGCAAACTGATGTCTCAGGCATAGCAGTTGTGACTTATGTGGGTTGTGGTGATTTACATAAGATCATAAATTGCTGTGCCTGTCACGTTTTGGGGATTCGTCAGTCCTGTGGGTTCTGAGTGTAAACAATTCCGTTTAGAGGCGTTGACTCATCATTTAACCCAAAACCTATACGCCCTTCTAATGCAAAGTAACGCGAAAACTGATATCCAAACCGGCCGTAAAGCGTTGTAAACTGTATGCTATCACTCTCGTATACATCTATTTGCGTAGACCCTATCCCTATTCCTTGGTAATAACCATTTACGTGGAGTATGTCTGCTTGGCTCGAAAATGAGTATAAACCTAAAAGTAATGCCCCTAACCTTGTAACTATTTTCATGTTCATTCCTTTAAACCTTTGTAATATTTAATAATGTGATGTTTAACAACAAACTAAGTGTGGCCTGCCTATATAACTTGCTTATACTTTACAGCTTGTAAATATACTGTACCACTTTTGTTAAAAATGAAATGTATTTGAACAATATAAAACAATAGATTACAGAATTTTACACAATAGAAATCCTGTAATAGTAGTGTTTTTAACGAGCAATCAAAACAAAGTACCGCTTAGGTAAGTGTATTGTTCTATACAGCATTCGTTGACTGTTTCACCCGTCAGCCACTACAATACAACATTGAAATTTTTATTATTATTTGAAGGCTTTCCTCCATGGTTTTACCTGATAAATTTATATTCTCGATGAGTCGAGTATCTAAGGTTGTGCCACCTAAGCGCACTATCTTAAAAGATATTTCGTTGCACTTTTTTCCTGGCGCTAAAATTGGTGTGCTTGGTTTAAACGGTTCTGGTAAATCTACGTTACTGCGTATTATGGCCGGTGTTGACCAAGATTTTGAAGGTGATGCACATCCTCAGCCTGGTACTAAAATTGGTTATTTACCGCAAGAACCTGTTTTAGACGAAAGTAAAACAGTACGTGAAACTGTTGAAGAAGCTGTTGGCGAAGTTAAACATGCACTTAAACGTCTTGACGAAGTGTATAACGAATACGCCATGGAAGACGCTGACTTTGACGCACTTGCAAAAGAGCAAGGCGAGCTTGAAGCTGTTATTCAGGCGCACGATGGTCATAACATCGACAACGTTTTAGAACGCGCAGCTGATGCACTTCGCCTGCCAGAGTGGGATGCTAAAATTGAGCACCTTTCAGGTGGTGAGCGTCGCCGTGTTGCTATATGTCGATTATTACTTGAAAAACCAGACATGCTTATCCTTGATGAACCTACTAACCACTTGGATGCTGAGTCGGTTGCATGGTTAGAGCGCTTCTTACACGATTACGAAGGCACTGTTGTGGCTGTAACGCATGACCGTTACTTCCTTGATAATGTAGCTGGTTGGATATTAGAGCTTGACCGTGGTGAAGGTATTCCATGGGAAGGTAACTACTCTTCTTGGCTTGAACAAAAAGATGCGCGCTTACAGCAAGAACAAAAATCTGAAAAAGCACGTCAAAAATCAATTGCGCAAGAACTTGAATGGGTTCGTTCAAACCCTAAAGGTCGTCAAGCTAAGTCAAAAGCACGTATGGCTCAGTTTACTGAAATGCAGCAGTCTGATTACCAAAAACGTAACGAAACTAACGAGATGTTTATCCCACCTGGTCCGCGTTTAGGTGACCAAGTACTTGAAGTAACTAATCTTCGTAAGAGTTTTGGCGATCGAGTTTTAATTGATGACTTAAGCTTTAGCATGCCAAAAGGTGCCATTGTGGGCATTATTGGCGCGAATGGCGCGGGTAAATCAACGCTGTTTAAAATGATAAGCGGTGAGCAAACGCAAGACAGCGGTAACATCAGCGTTGGCGAAACAGTACACCTAGCTACTGTTGATCAGTTCCGCGACGGTATGGACGAAAGCAAAACTGTTTTCCAAGAAATATCAGACGGACAAGACGTACTGAAAATTGGTAACTTTGAGTTCCCAAGCCGAGCATATGTAAGTCGCTTTAACTTTAAAGGTAACGATCAGCAAAAGTTTGTTAAAGACCTATCAGGTGGTGAGCGTAACCGTTTACACCTTGCTAAGTTATTAAAAGCTGGCGGCAATGTGTTACTACTCGATGAGCCAACCAATGACTTGGACGTTGAAACACTACGTGCACTGGAGAACGCTATTTTAGAGTTCCCGGGTTGTGTAATGTGTATCTCGCATGACCGTTGGTTCCTTGACCGTATCGCTACACATATTTTAGATTACCGTGATGAAGGTCAAATTAACTTCTTTGATGGTAACTACACTGAATATGAAGAGTGGCTTAAAAAGACCCTAGGCGCTGAGGCAACTCAACCTAAACGTATTAAGTACAAAAAAATTGGCTAAAAATATTGGTTAATTTTATGTTTGTATAACTTAAGCCCTGCACTTTGCAGGGCTTTTTTATATCACCAGCATTACAGGAGCACATCTTGCTAGCATGTAGAGAATTACCCGCTATGCTTAATTTATTATAAAAACAGTAAGGCTAAATTAGGTTATGCAAAATCGTCGACAGTTTTCTCGTGTGCTATTTTCAACTAACGCTCTGTTATGTTTTGATAGCCAACAGTATCCGTGTAAATTACTCGATCTATCGTTACATGGCGCGTTGGTTACTAATTGTGATGCATTTATTGGCAGCCACAATACGCAAGCAATACTGCGTTTTACATTACCTCAAAGCGATATAGAAATAAAAATGGAAGTAGTGATTTGCCATATTGAAGCCGATCATATTGGTTTAAAATGCCATCACATTGATATAGACAGTATTACTTATTTAAAGCGTTTAATAGAGCTAAACTTAGCCGATGATGAGCTACTGCATCGCGAATTAGCGTCACTTATTAATGACTCACAATAGACTCATTCTCTTAAGTTGATTACCATAGCGCAAACTTTATAAAGCTTGTAAATATGCGCTTAAATCCTCATTTGCCTTTGGTATACCATCCTAACTACTCGTTTAGCTTTGATCCTAAGCATCGCTTTGTAATGAGTAAATTTGCACATTTATATCAACATGTTGCAGAGCTTGGTTTAATCGGCAGTAACCTAGTTGAGCCAATATTAGGCACGCCAGAGCCGCTTGAGCTTGTGCATTGCGATAATTATATCCAAGATTTATGGCACAACCGCTTAGATGAAAAAGCCATGCGTCGCATTGGTCTACCTTGGTCAAAAGAGCTTATGGCACGTACATTTACAGCCCCTCAAGGAACGCTACAGACAGCCCGCTTAGCACTTAAACACGGTATAGCGTGTCATCTTGCTGGTGGTACACATCACGCACATAATGACTTTGGTTCAGGTTTTTGTATGGTTAACGATTTGGCCTTTACCACGCAAACTTTAATTAAATCGGGTGAGGTAACTAACGTACTTATTTTTGATTTAGACGTGCACCAAGGTGATGGCACAGCTGCAATGTTACAGCATCAACCCTATGCGTATACTTGCTCTATCCATTGTGAAAAAAACTTCCCCTTTAGAAAGTCCGCTAGCGATTTAGACATTGGCCTGGCAAATAATATGAAGGACGACGAATACCTTGCCATAGTTAACGAAACACTAAGTTATTTACTTAAAGAGCTAAACCCAAGCTTAGTACTTTACGATGCTGGCGTTGATATTTGGCAAGGTGATGGCTTGGGTAAGTTAGATATTAGCTGGGATGGCATAGCTAAACGTGACCATTTAGTGCTAAAACGCTGCCTTGAACACAATACACCTGTAGCTACTGTGATAGGTGGAGGTTACGATAGAGATCACCTACGCCTCGCTAAACGCCACGCTATTGTTGTTGAACAAGCTGCTGGCTTTTAGTTTGAAATGAAAATGTTAAATTATCGTTCTTGTTTAATATGTAAAATAAAAAAGAGCATATTATGAAACAGCTATTTATTACCATCACGCTAATTTTATTAAGCTTTACAGCTTACGCACAAGATACAAGCTCAGAAGCAACATATCCTAAATTGCCAACATTAAATTTACAAATGGCTGATGGGTCGCCACTCAATACTCAAGATTTATTAGGTCAACCTTACGTTTTACACTTTTGGGCAACATGGTGTCCGTACTGTAAAAAGCTGCAGCCAGCACTTCAAAAAATTGATGATATGGGATTAAAAGTTATTGCCGTGAGCTTTGAAGAAGATGACGATGCTACTCCCGCTAAAGCACTTAGCGAAAGAGGTTATACTTTTAAAACAGCTGTAAAAGCCGATGCAATAGCACAGCAATTAGGTATACGAGGCACACCTACTACATTATTCGTAAATAAAGAAGGCAATGTAATTTGGCTGACTAATACGTCAAACCCAGAAGATCCAAATCTTCATTTAAATGCACGAACATTGTTGCACTCCATAGACATGGCAACTGAGTAACTTATTGCGCTTTTAACTGATTAGGTGTTAAGCCTGTCCAGCGTTTAAAGGCGCGCCGAAAGTTAGGTATATCGTAAAAAGCTAAATGTTCAGCGACTTGTTCGTTATGTTTGGCGCACAGAGTAAGTAGGTAAATAGCTTTGTGCTTATTTTGCTCATCTATTAACGCTGAAAAGCGTACCCCATTGAGTTTGAGTCTGCGCTTAAATGTAGCTGAGCTCATAGCAAAGTGCTTTGCGGTGCACTCTAAATTAGCACTTGGGTGAGAGTATAAGTATCTGCAGACGGCTTCAATAAAAGTCATGCTAACTACGCTTTTATTATGTAGCTGCGACTGCGCTTGCATAAATCGTAATTGACTCGCATGCGGGTTTTTAGCCCTTAACATGGTTTTATTTAATACCCAGCGAGTACATGGCTTATCAAAACTTACCTTTAGCCCTAAATTTTGCTCGTATTCTTGAATATGCCGAGGGCGTTTAAAAGCAAAGTCGAACTGACAATGCGGGTAACTTTCGCTCACTCGTTTAAGTAAACTATAAAATGCAGTGCTGTATATCTCTAGCACATAGTGGTAAAGGCTTTCATCAAACCCATGTGCTGGCTGAATATAAATATAAACATTATCGTTTTTAATATACGTTTGGCTAAACAGCAAAGGCGCTAATTGCATTCTTAAAAGTGATAATTGCTTTAATACTTGAGCTAAATTATCGCTATATTTTAATGCCTGAGCTTCGGCTCGAGTGTCGTTAATAAGTTGGCTACCGAGTAAAAAACCACTGTCAGTACTTTTCATCAACAACTTAAATTGAGCTAATAAACGCACCTGCTGAGACACACTAAATGTATGCTGAAAATTAAGTAAGTCTTGTTCAAAAATACCGGTACCGCGTAGCAGCTTATGTAAATTTATGTTTCGGCTTTGAGCAAGCTCTACAGCTGACGTAATAAGCCCTTGAGCGCTTAAATATTTGTCGTCTTGGCTAACAAACATGTGCACGGTGCGCTACTTTTAGTTGATGCTTTTTTTGTTGTAATTGACTATGCAGTTGGCTTGTTAGTTTACCTGTACTGCTATGCGTATTACCTTGTATTAAGGCGGTAGTGACATATTGAAACTTTGCTTTTTTAGATGCTTCAACTTTAAATGCACAATGCTTTAGAGCTCCTTTAATTTGTGCCATCAACTCTTTAGCTTGCTGCTCTGTGGTGGCTGGCATCAATACCATAAAGCAATCTCCTGCGTAGCGGCACACTACATCACTTAGTCGGCAATTCATTAACAATAGCTCGCTAATTTCACGCAGTAACCGGTCGCCCTCACTAAAGCCAAACTCACTATTAAAATGCGAAAAATCACGAATATCAATAGCCCCAAGCCAGAGTGGTTGTTTGCTCGTAAGTTGCTCTTTAATTGCAGAATCTAGGTACTGCGCCTTATAAAGACCTGTAACTGAACACACCTTATCGTGCTCACGTAAATGCGCTTCACGGCGGCGTAGCTGACGATTTAATACGTACTGCTCTTGATGCCAATAATACAAACCCACACTCGTTAACAACATGCCTAAAGGTGCTGGCAGAGATTCAATCCAGCTGAGCCATTGATGGGCGGGATGCATTAGCCATTCATCAAGTAAATCGAGGGTTGCCGAGAACATAAATAACCCAACACCTATCACTAAGTAAGTGGTTACTTTACCCGGTGGTCTTGAAATTAATAACGCGGCAATCCATACGAGAGTCATTAATACAATACCGCCCTCCCCCATAATATCGAGCCACTGAATACTGGCGTAAGTTTTTAATACACCTAAATAACTACTTAAAAACACAGCGCTAAAAAACATCGCAATAATAGCGTTTATTAATAATCGGTGGCTGATAAAGGGGTTAAATCGCATGTGCGGTATCTCGTTTATAAATGAGTTTTAAAGTTAGTTCATACAAGTTTTTGTTAGCAGGGTCATATTAGCTCAGCTATATGACAACTAAATGATACCTACTTTAAAAACAGCCCTGCACGGTACATAACACCTGACTTTACGAGGAGTGATAAAAGCTCAATACGCTCTAGATATTGCTCAAACACCTCTAAATACCTGTATTTAAACTAAACACTGTCACATTTACGTAATCAAATATCTTTAGCTTGCTCGCCATATCAAGAAACAACCCAGCAATAACCAAGAGCAAATACAATGAAAGACTTTAAAATAAAAGCACTGGTAGCCGCATTAGCCTTATGTAATTTAACGGCTTATGCAGAAGATGATGCAAAAGAAACCACAAAAAAAGATATCGAAGTTTCTGACAAAATTGTTGTATACGGTGAAATTGGCTACAGAAACCGCTCAGACGAACTCGCACCAACCTTAGAATATTCACAAGAGTACTTTCAACGTTTTGAACCATTGACCGCAGGCGATGCATTAAAACGAGTACCCAGTGTTACATTTTTATCGGATGTGCTTGAATCGGATGGTGCACGTATGCGGGGGTTAAGCCCTGCTTATACAAAGGTGCTTATAAACGGTGAAGAAGTACCTGGCGCTGGTGCCGACCGTTCATTTTTTGTTGACCGAATTCCGGCTGAGTTAATTGAACGCGTTGAAATTATTCGCTCATCAAGTGCTAACCGCTCAGCCGATGCTATTGCGGGCACATTAAATATTGTATTGCGCGATGGTTACAGTTTAGATGGCGGTTACTTGCGTGCTGGTGGCTTGCTTTATGACGATGGTGAATTTAAAGAAAGCTTGGCTGCTGTGTACGGTACTGAATTTGCTGGTGGGCGCTTATTACTTGGTGCAAATTTACAAGGCAGATATAACCCAAAACAAAAAACTAGTTTGCGCTACGGCGATAGCCCTGAAAACAATATAAATTTTCAAACAGAAGAGTTTGATAACCGCGAAGACCAATCAGACACTCGCGATGGCGACGACACGTCACTTAACTCCAGCTACGAAATTGTTTTTGACGACGATAGTCAGTTTAATATTAGCGCTATGTGGGTTGATACAGAGCGTACTGAGGATGAACGTTCATTTGAATACAACGACCCAACTGCAACCAATAACGATATTGTAAATGGCGGTAACTTAGAAACAGATAATGCCAATGTTAAATATATTGACCAAACTAATTACAACATCAATACCGCTTATGAATTTCCACTACTAAGCGGCACAAGTAAGTTTAAATTTGGCTTTGCTCGGTTTGAAGAGTCTGTTTATGAGGAAGAAGTAGAACTAGATACGTCTGAGCTGCCAATGGTATTTGAAGAAGAGCAAACTAAAAGTGAAATAGATGATAAAGAATGGACTCTACAGTGGCAACACAGCCAACCTTGGGGTGACAGCAAAGAAATTCAGCTTGGTGCATTTTTACAAAATAAAAAGCGCGATAGCAATATTTTTGAAGCCACAGATGAGCTTGAATTAGCACTTACCAGTTGGGATCAATACGCAGCATCACCTTTAACGCTTGCTGCATTTAATAGCGAGTACGAAGCGATTACTGGTGGTGTAAATACTTTAGAAGAAGATCGCTTTGACTTATTTGCCCTTGTTAAGCACAAAGATGATTTATTTGCTTGGGAGCTGGGCGTTCGCTGGGAGTCTACCGATTCTAAAATTAATGATAAAACAATTGGCGTGACCGAAAATAATAGTTACGACTTTATCCTCCCCTCGGCACACTTTCGTTATAACGTTAGCGAAAATGGGCGTATAAGTGCATCGATTGCGCGTAGTTTACGCCGCCCTGAGTTTGATTTTTTAACGCCGGCACTTATCGAAAAAGAGCTTGGCGATAACGACCAACTAGGGAACCCTGAATTAAAACCAGAATCAGCTTGGGGTATGGACTTAGGCTACGAGTATCGCTTAGGAAAAAGTGGCGTTGTAGGTATTAATTTATTTTATCGCAAAGTAAATGACCTAATAGAAATAGCAAATACAGGACAAGAAGGCTCTGAGGGCGAAGGTACATTTGTACTGCAACCACGCAACACCGGCGATGGTAATGTTAAAGGAGTTGAGCTTGATTTATCTACTCCACTTGGCGCATTTAGCATGCCTAATACGGGTGTATTTTTAAACTACTCAT
Organism: Pseudoalteromonas sp. SR43-3; assembly: GCF_014163875.1. NCBI lineage: Bacteria > Pseudomonadati > Pseudomonadota > Gammaproteobacteria > Alteromonadales > Pseudoalteromonadaceae > Pseudoalteromonas > Pseudoalteromonas sp. SR43-3. The sequence goes on from NZ_JACJEC010000027.1 coordinate 8,575, forward strand.
GGCTTGATAGTGAAGTAACCGATTTTTTTGGAACTCGCAAATTTAACGACCAATCAGACTACGTTTATAACGTAGGGTTTATTCAAGACTTACCCGAACTCAAAGCTGCATTTGGCGTAACTTACCGTAAGCAAGGTGATGCCTATGGACGTATTGTAGGTGAAGAAATAACTACATCTTACAGTGCCGACTTTGAAGTGTTTTTAGAAAAACGTTGGGAAGATGTAACGCTACGCTTGGTGGGTTCAAACCTACTTGATGCAAGTAAAGACGAAACCTTTAATAAATTTGATACCGTTGAAGATCAGTTTAGTAGAAGCTTTGATGAGTACGAAATTGAATCTGAAGAAGCGGGACCGGTTTATCAACTTATGCTGCGTTACGCGTTTTAAATAAGTTTATGAGGTAGTGCTAATCACTTTATTTAGCGCTACCAAACATGAGAGAACTATAATGATAAAAAAAACATTACTGCTAATAACACTTGGCTTATGCAGTATACAAAGCGTATTGGCAAACGTAACGTACACCGATGTATTATACGAGCAACAAAAAATTGCCAACTTGACGGTGCTGCCTAAGAGCTTAAATTTTACGGTTATTGGTGATTGGGGACATAACGGGCACTTTTATCAAAAAGACGTAGCACACCAGTTAGAAATAGCGATGTTTCAAACGGATGGTGATTTTACTATTTCAACTGGCGATAACTTTTATCCCAATGGCGTGGCAAGTGTTAACGACCCGCTTTGGCAAAGTGCCTATGAAGATATTTACCATGGTCCACATACATTCGAGCCTTGGTATGTAGTACTGGGTAATCATGATTATTTAGGTAATGCGCAAGCACAACTTGATTACAGTAAAAAAAGTCAGCGCTGGAATTTACCTGCACGCTATTACAGCAAAACCTTTACTTTAAAAGGTGGCGAGCAGATATTAATGGTGTTTTTAGACACTAATACTTTAAATCCTGAATACAAAACACGCGAAAAATACAAAGCAACTCAAGGGCAAAACAGCCAAGCGCAATTAACATGGTTAGATAGCCAACTATCAAATAGCCAGGCACGATGGAAAATAGTGGTTGGTCATCACCCACTTTATAGCAGTGGAAAACGTTACGGACTTACTGAAGGTTTACGTAATTTACTCGAGCCCATATTTGAGCAAAATGGTGTGCAAGCATACATAGCAGGACACGAACATGACCTGCAACATAACCAAATAGATGGCAGTAAACTCGACCACTTTGTATCTGGTGGTGGTAGCGAAGCGCGTTACGTAAAACAACGTGAATTTACGCGTTTTGCAGAAGCTACTCCAGGATTTTTGAGCTTTTCGATTAACAATGAAGCACTAAAAGCAACGGCTATTAACTATAAAGGCGAAGTGCGTTACAGCACTCAAAAGCGCTTTGACCAATAAAGGGTTACAACATGAACTTTAAATTAAAAACATCTATTAGCTTAATTGTAAGTAGCTTAGTGCTTAGTACATTAAGTGCGTGTAGCAATAGTAATATGGCTACAAATACGGCAGTAAAAAACACATCCGATAAAATAGTCATTAATAGTACTGAATTTGGTCCAACAGATAACATGCAAGGCTCACAAGCGGCATGGTTAAATAATAACAATTGGTTGCTAGCAAGCGAAAGCAAAGGCTTAGTGTTAGTTGAAAGTGAAACGCAACAAAGCCGCATTATAAAAAAAGGTAACTTTGAAGCGCTTGCTGTCACTAAGCTAACAGCACACTCATTTTTGGTTGCAACTATTGATAACAATCAAGATAACGTTGTTATATTTAAGCTTGAGCACACTCAAAGTGGCTGGGATACAATTGAACTTACCCGCATTAACCCACCACAAGCACAACCCGATACGGTGTGTTTATTTGCTAATAAAGCGAGTGAATCAATATCGGCATTTGTACCTGATGTACGCGGGCTAATTACCGAAACTATTATTTTTGATACAGCGAATAATAAAGCGGTTAACGTAAATGTACGTGAATTTTCTGGCGTTAGTGAGGCGTCGGGTTGTGCTGTAAGTACAACAACAAATACCTTATATGTAAGTGAAAGCGAAGTAGGCATTTGGGCAATAAACGCGAACGCGGAATCGCAAGCAGATAAAAAACCGATTGCTTTAGTCGCCCCCTTTGGAAAGTTAGACAGTGAACTAGGAGCTATTTCAGCTTCGCAAGATGGTATTATCTGGTTTACTAGTACCAAAAACAATACTGTGTATGCTTATGATCCAATTAGTAAAATGCTTAATAACTGGATGTTAAATGGTGACTTGAGCTTGGAATCGGTAGCGGTAAATTACACAAGTAACAACGCGGCAACGGCAGTGCTGTATAACGACGAAACAGGCGCTTATATTAAAAGTACACTACCTGTAACACCTATCATAAAATCATTAAAAACCAGCCCCCAATCAATTACTCAAATAAAGGCAAGTGCACAAACTGCCCCCGTACAAGCGTTTGGTGATGCAGCAGACGATCCGGCAATTTGGGTTAACCCTAAAGATGCAGCAAACAGCTTAATTTTAGGCACCGATAAACGCCGTGGACTAATGGTATACAGCCTAAATGGCAAGCTTGAACAGTCACTTGAAGTTGGTCGTTTAAATAACGTAGACCTGCGACAAAATAGCACGATTAAAAACAGTACCAATACATTAATAACTGCCAGTAACCGAACGCTTAACGGTATTAGTGTATTTACAGTACAAGCTAATAATAGTGTGAAGTACATTGCTGATATTCCTACCAATCTTGATGAAATTTATGGCTTATGTATGTACTCGTCAAATACGGGGAACTATGTATTTGTAAATGATAAATCGGGGCTATATCAGCAATATAAAATCAGTGAGAATAACGAAAAAATAACAGGCAAACTTGTTCGCGAGTTTAACCTACCAAGCCAACCAGAAGGCTGTAGTGCAGATGATGAACTAGGACAATTATTTGTAGGCGAAGAAGATGCCGGTATTTGGTTTATAGGTGCAGAGCCAACGGCAGGCAGTACACCGGTTATGCTGCAAGGTATAAATGAGCAACTTGTTGATGATGTTGAAGGTATGGAAATTTACCACAGCGACAAAACACGTTATTTAGTTGTTTCGAGCCAAGGTGATAACAGCTACGTACTGTATAAAATAAAGAATGGTACTGCGGGCATTAAAACACCTAGCTTAGAGTTTGCAGGTAAGTTTAGTGTAATAAGTGATTTGGTTAATGGTATTGATGGCTCATCAGAAACCGACGGGTTAACAGTAACATCTAAGTCTCTTCCGGGTTATCCTGAAGGTATTTTAGTTGTACAAGATGGTTATAACCGTATGTCACAGCAGCCTCAAAACTTTAAAATAATAGATTGGCGAGAAGTAAAAAAAGCAATTAAGTAGTGCTTATTTAGTCGCCATTATTTTAATGTCGCTTTGAGATTACCTTGAAATTGTATAAAAGGCTCATTTGAGCCTTTTATACAATGCTTGGCGTTTAAGTATTAAGTGCAATTAACTCAATGTAATGTATATTTTATACTAAAATTTAAGCTCATAAATTAATTGAGATTATAATGCGCCTACTACTTACTTTATTACTAGTTACTTTAAGTGGCTTTGCTGTAGCAGAAGAAGAAAAAACAGAACTACCACCGGTAGACCCCGCTTACAATGCTGAGCATACTATGGCTTTGGTTAATCAAGGCTCATCTATAATTGCGATTAACTTACCTAGTTATAATTCTCCAGATGATGTGCAAGTTGTTTATAAAATAGGAAACCCCGATGTCGCACTCTTAAACTTTGTTAGAAATGCTGAGCTAATCACGGTTAAGCCACAAGCGTTTAATATTCAACATTTAATGCGTGGTGAAGAAATTACGATTATTGCCGATATTTACGAGGGTGATTATCAACAAGGTGGTAGTTTAATTTACTCAAAAAAAGAGCTTGAACTGAGTAAGCAACTGTATGCCAGAGAGCTAAAAGATTTAAGTGAATCATCGCAATGGCAAGATTACGACATGATTAATCTAGGCGGTACTGAGCATATTTATATTCATAAAATTCAACAAGCGCCGAGCTATAACCATCTTATTTTTGTTGATTTAGTTAATGCATGTATGCAAAAGCTTCGTACCTCAAAACGTGTCCCAGCTGAAAATGAGCTTACCTATAAATTTATTAACTGCGGCACGCTTAAACCACTTTATTACAATGCTGATGACTTTAAAAAATAGTTACTTATATTCAGTTATGAGTTTGATCCCTTGCTTCATTGCCTCAACTGATTGCCCTGCAAAGCCTAAGCGAACATAACTATATTGCTTAGGCATTAAACTTCTCACTGAATCAGCAAAGTAAAACTCAGATTCTGCTTGTAAATACACGCTTTTACTTTGCATTGCTTGTTTTATATTACTCGTATTTTTATTTAAGTTAACCCACATTGCCATACCGCCGTCTGGCTTTTTATACTCTATTGGTAGCCCCTGTGATTGCAGCAACGCTAACGTGTTGTCCATTGCTTCATAACGTTGTTTATAGTGTTTAGTCATGCGTTTTAAGTGGCGCTCAAATCCACCTTCTTGCATAAAGTGCGCAACGGCTAGCTGCATAACCACATCATTTTTATGATTCATTAACTGCTTCCATGCGGTTAACTGTGCTAATACTTCAGGAGCTGCACAAATGTAGCCAATTCTAGCGCCTGAGAACATGATTTTAGAAAATGTAGATAAGTAAATAATAATCCCAGCGGGATCGTCCCCAGCCATAGGTTGCAATGGCTGACAGCGATAATGAAACTCGTGATCGTAATCATCTTCAATAATCATTACGCCATACTCATAACATAATTGATAAATTTGCATGCGCCGTGTGGGCGAAAGCGTAACGGTAGTTGGGTATTGATGCAGCGGGGTTAAGTACAGCATTTTTATTGGGTATCGTCTAAGTTGCGCTTTTAAGTCATCAACACATAAACCATATTCATCTTGTTTTATATCTATTAATTGCGCGCCACAAGCAGCAAAGGCTTTGCGTGCTGGTGGGTAGCCTAAAGTCTCAACGGCTAAGAAGTCATCTTTACTTATAAAGGCCTTTGAAATTAAAAACAAAGCTTCTTGTGAGCCATTACATACAAGTAAGTCTGATACTTTTAAACTTCTAGTTTTATGTAAGTAATCACTTATCTGAGTTTTTAGCTCACTCACTCCACCTATATCACCATAATGAAGTTTACTGGTATCTAAATGATTAAATACATGGCTCATAGAGCGTTTAAATTCTTTATAGGGAAAGCTATTTAAATCAGGAAGTCCACCTGCGAAATTATATACGTAGTCTTTTAAATTCATTGCCGGAATAGGCACGGCTAACTCTGTAGCAAATTTATAAGGTTTTGGTGTTAAAACTGGCGTGTGATCACAGTTAGCACTGCTTTGAATTGGTAGTGTTTGAGTGACGCTATACCCAGAGCGTTCATGGGATTCTAGCCATCCTTCGGCTACTAATAACTGCAATGCGTTCATTATTGTATGGCGATTTAACTGATACGTTTGCGCCATAACTCGAGCAGAACTGAGTTTTATACCAGGTGCAATATCTCCCTTTACGATAGAACCACGCAAAGCATCTGCAACTTGTATGTACTTAGCTTTGTTTGAGTCATTAAATTCAATATTAAGCGGTTGCATGTTATCCCTCTATAACTGGTATAGCTAAAAAGCCAATTCTGGTTGTTTTTACCAAACCAAATAAGCGTACATTTGTTGCTCGTAAATAGCAAAGCTTAGAGGCAACATGTTTACTCAACAGATACATAAAACAAATAAGGTAATTTTAGAGCCATTAAATTATGAGCATTTAAAAGGCTTATATAAAGCTGGGCAACATCCAAAAATATGGGAATGGGTATTAAGCAACTATACAAAAACACCCAAACAGTTAAAGGAATGGTTTACCAGCAGTGCACAATTTAATAAAAAAGAACAAATTGTATTTGCCATAGTAGACATAGCCAGCAAAGAGGTTGTAGGCACTACACGACTATTTAGATTAGATACGCATAACTTAAGTGCTGAAATTGGTCATACATTTATAAGCCATCACTGGCAGCAAACTTATATTAATACTCACACTAAATATTTACTGCTTAGCTACGCTTTTGACGCGTTGAATTTAGTGCGAATAACATTTAATACCCACGAAAAAAATCAAAAATCTCGAAATGCAATTACTCGACTAGGCGCCCAATTTGAAGGTATAGCCCATAAAGATAGATTGCTAAGTGATGGAAGTTACAGAAGCACTGCAAAATTTAGCATTATTGACGAACATTGGCAGAGCATTAAGTTGCAGTTAGAGGAGAAGCTTTAATGTACCCACCCACACATTTTCAAGAACATAATATTGAACGTTTGCAAGCATTAGTTGAGCAATTCCCTCTAGCGAGTATTTTAATGCCTTGCTCGCAAAGTGACTTAAATAATATATGCCAAGTGCCTGTATTATATGAGCCCTCACGTAATGTATTTATTGCACACGTAGCAAAACATAACCCGCTAGCGCAATGTGATAAACAGTCAGTAAAATTACTATTTAGTGGCGATAACTGTTATCTATCTCCCTCGTATAGTAATAATAAAACACTGCCGAGCTGGCTTTATTCATCAGTACAAGTAACTGCAAATGTGAATATTATTGAAAGCGATAATGAGAAAGACAAAATAATGCGGCAACTAACGAGCTATTTTGAGCAAGGCTTTACGCCAATTTGGAAGATTACTGACGTGCCCAAAAGCAATCGCCAAGCAATGTATCAACAATTAAGCTTTATAGAATTCACTCCCACTCATTGGAGTGGAAACTTTAAGCTAAGCCAAAATAAATCACCAGAGGTAAGAGCACGAATAAAACAAAGCCTAGAACTTGCCAATAAGCGCTCTATTGCAAAACTATTTTAGGCATAAAAAAAGGCCCTTTCGAGCCTTTGGATTAACTTTGGAATAGTTAAAAATTTTTAAATTAGGTAAGCGTTAATAGCTGTGGAGCAACGCTATGATAGTCAACAGCCATAGCAATGCTTAACGCTGTAATATTAATAATTGAAAATGCGAACACTTTACGTGCCCAGCTACTCATATCAATATTACGACGATAACCGCGCAGCGCCATTAGCAACCACCAAAAGCTGGTAATACAAGCAACAGCCATAAAGGCAGCACCTGTGTAGCCAGTAATTGGTAGCAACATCACCACCAATGCATATACAGCAATGTAAAGTACGATATGGCGCTTTGCTTTATCAATTCCTTGCGCTACAGGTAATACAGGAATACCTGCAGCTTGGTAATCTTTAAAGCGAAAAATAGCAATGGCATATGAATGCGGCATTTGCCACAAGCTAAACATGACTAGCAGTATTAATGCGCCCATATCGAACTGCCCTGTTACGGCGCAGTAACCAACTACTGGCGGTACAGCGCCAGAGAGACTACCTACAAAAGTGCCATATACTGAGTTGCGTTTCATGTAGAGGCTATAAACCCCTACATAAATTACGTAGCCAAAGGCTGCAAAAAATACCGCGGCTTGAGTGGTGTAGGCGATAAGTAAACCAAAGCCCACAACACCCAATAAAATACCGTGACTAAGTGCAGCAAAGGCCGACATTTCGCCCGTTACTGTAACCCGCGTACGAGTACGCGCCATGGCCACATCTATGTCTCTATCTATAACATTATTGATAGCGCAACCTGATGCAACCACTAGCGACAAACCAATTAATGTGGCAATCATTAACCATGGGTCTATATCACCGCGCGAGGCAAGTAAAAACCCGCCCGCTACGCTGATCAAATTGCCCATAATAATACCCGGCTTTGTCACTGATAAATAACGACGAAACATCTTCAACTCCTAGTACATCATCATTGCGTTAGATTCATAAATGATCCAAACAGATAACCCAACAACCATTACGATGATCAGAGCACTGAATAGGAATGAAAAAGTACTTGCACGGCCATCTTCGGTGGTAAAATTAAGGTGTAAAAAGTATTTTAAATGCACCCAAATTTGTACGATTGCTAAAGTAACAATGCTCCAAAGCGTTGTTGCTTTTGAGAAGTCACCTTCCATTACCATGTAAAACGGTATAGCAGTTAAAATTACCGATAGCACAAAGCCAATTAAGTAAGTTTTAACACTGCCATGAGATTCATCATGATGATCACTTTGCGTTTGCTTTAACGCATGCGTTTCGCTGTGGCTCATTACATTGCTCCCATTAAATAAACAACGGTAAATACACAAATCCAGACAATGTCTAAGAAGTGCCAAAATAGGCTTAAGCAGCTTAAACGCGTTACGGTTGCTTTACCTAAGCCGCGTTTAGCAACTTCAATCATCATTATGGTCATCCAAATTAGACCCGCTGTTACATGTAAACCATGTAAGCCAACTAATGAGAAAAACGATGTTAAAAAGGCACTTTGTTGTGGACCATTACCATGCACAATTAGGTGATGAAATTCGTATACTTCCATAGCAATAAACACAGCACCTAAACAAAACGTAACAAATAACCAAGTCAGTGTTAGTGCCTTTTTTTGCCCTTGAGCGGCAATCATGGCAAAACCAAAAGTAATACTACTAATCAGTAGTGCTGCAGTTTCTACTGCTACAAAGTCGAGTTCAAAAATATCTTTACCCGATACGCCACCGGCTGTGTTCATAAATAACACAGCGTAAGTGGCAAAAAACGAGGCAAACAGTAGGCAATCGGTCATTAGGTATAACCAAAAACCAAATACGGTATCACCCGAAGTATCGTGGTGATCATGCGCGTGGGCATGATCATCGTGTGATACAGAGTCTAAATTTGCAGAAAGTGTACTCACGCTTTTAACTCCTTAACGCCACTTGAATTATATGCAGCTTCAATGCGTGCTATTTCATCAGGTTGTATATAGTAATCTACATCGCTGGTGTAACAACGTTTGATAAATATGGCAATTCCGCCTACTAGTCCAACAACAGCTAACCACCAAATATGCCAAATCATTGCAAAACAAAATACTGTTAAACTTGCTGCCATTAACACGCCAGCTGATGTGTTTTTAGGCATATGAATAGGACTGTAGTTTGCTTTATCTTGATATGCTTGACCTTTTTCTTTCATATCGGTCCATGCATCAATATCATCGATATGTGGAATTGTTGCAAAGTTATAAATTTGCGGAGGTGAACTTGTAGCCCACTCAAGTGTGTGGCCGTTCCACGGATCGCCTGTTGTATCGTCAAGCGCTTCACGGTCTCTAAAGCTCACATATAATTGAATTACTTGGCTGATAATACCAAACATAATAATTACAGCACCGCCTGCGGCAATGTATAACCACATGTTCCAATCTGGGTTGTTAGTGTGGTTTAAGCGACGTGTCATACCTAAGAAACCAAGTACGTACAGCGGCATAAATGCTACGAAGAAACCAATAATCCAACACCAAAATGATGCTTTGCCCCATTTTTCATTAAGTTTAAAGCCCATTGCTTTAGGGAACCAAAATACAAAACCGGCCAGGTAACCAAACACAGCACCACCAATAATTGTGTTATGGAAATGTGCAATTAAGAATAAGCTGTTATGCAGTACATAATCGGCGCCAGGAATGGCAAGTAATACACCGGTCATACCGCCTACGGTAAAGGTAACCATAAAGCCAAGAGTCCAAAGTACCGGTACACTTATACGTAAACGACCTCGGTAAATAGTAAATAACCAGTTAAACAACTTAACCCCAGTTGGTACGGCAATAACCATGGTCATTACCCCAAAGAACGCGTTAACGTTAGCGCTTGAGCCCATAGTAAAGAAGTGATGTAACCAAACAATAAAGCCTAAAATTGAGATTGCACCGCTGGCATAAACCATCGATTTGTAACCAAACAAACGTTTACCGGCAAAGGTCGAAATAATTTCAGAAAAAATACCAAACGCTGGTAATACTAATATGTATACCTCAGGATGACCCCATGCCCAAAACAGGTTGATGTACATCATGGCGTTACCGCCCAATTCATTGGTAAAGAAGTGGAAGTCGAGATAACGGTCAAGCGTTAGCATTGCAAGTACAGCAGTTAAAATTGGGAATGATGCTGCAATTAAGATGTTTGCCCATGTACATGCCCATGTAAAAATTGGCATTTTCATTAGGGTCATACCTGGTGCACGCATTTTAAACACGGTTGCTAAAAAGTTTACGGCTGTTAGCAGTGTACCGAGCCCGGATATTTGCAAGGCCCAAATATAATAATCGACCCCCACCCCAGGGCTAAAGGTCAGCTCCGAAAGCGGCGGATATGCCACCCAACCTGTTTTTGCAAACTCACCAAACACAAGTGATAAGTTAATTAAAATTGCACCACTGGCTGTAAACCAAAAACTTAAATTATTTAAAAATGGAAAAGCAACATCGCGAGCACCAATTTGAAGTGGTAATACGATGTTCATTAGACCAATCATAAATGGCATTGCCATAAATATGATCATGATTACGCCGTGGGCAGTAAATATTTGGTCGTAGTGTTCTGGTGGTAAATAACCTGGCGCACCACTGGTAGCAAGTGCCAACTGCGCACGCATCATTATTGCATCAGAAAAACCACGAAACAGCATTATTAGTGCTAAAAGAATATACATTACGCCTAAGCGTTTGTGATCAACAGACGTGATCCAGTCGCGCCAAAGCACGCCCCATTTTTTATACTTTGTAATAAGCCCGGCAATAATAAGCCCAGCTATCGCAATAACCGACATCGTGAACACAAGAATTGGCTCATGAAACGGAATTGCGTCGAGTGAAAGATTACCTAATAACGACATTATTATTCCTCGCCTTGGCTGTGAGATGAAGGCATTGAGTGCTCACTCATTTCATGATGCTTTTTACTCATTTGCCCATGTTCGCCCATTGCATGGTGTTTTTTGTTCATATCGCCATGCGCCTGCATATACTTCATAACAATGGTATGAAATAAGCCGTCATCAACTTTTCCGTAATATGCTACTGGGTTATTTTCACTTGCTTTTGCAAGCTCAACATAATTTGCATGAGTCAGGTTATTAGCGCTTGAATTCGCTTTCACATCACTCACCCACTTATCAAAGTCTGCTTGAGTAGGTGTAGCAATGGCATTAAATTTCATGCCAGTGAAACCTGCGCCGCTGTAATTTGCTGAAAAGCCTTTAAACGTACCTGGCTCATTTGCAATTAAGTGAAGCTTGGTTTCCATCCCAGCCATTGAGTATATTTGACTACCCAATTGCGGAATAAAAAATGAATTCATTGTGCTCTCTGAGGTGATTTTATATTCAACAGGTACATTTGCTGGGAACACTAATTCATTAACCGTAGCAATACCTTGCTCAGGATATATAAATAGCCATTTCCAGTTTAATGAAACCACTTCAACAGTAAGGTGTTCACCTTTACCTTCAATGGGTTTATAGGGGTCTAAGTCTTGGGTAGACTGCCAAGTAATAACACCTAAAATGATTACAATAACAATAGGAACAGCCCAAACAACGGCTTCAATTTTATTTGAATGAGCCCATTTTGGAGCATAAATTTCTTGGTTTTGAGTGTCTCTATATTTCCAAGCGAAATACAAAGTCATCACAATAACGGGAACGACTACAAGCAACATAAGCACGGTTGCGATGATGATTAAATTTTTCTCATCAATGCCTATCTGCCCTTTTGGATCGAGTATCCCGCCTTTACAGCCTGACAACGCCAGCACTGTACTAGCTAAAGCAATATTACAAAGGTTACGAATTAACAAGGGAGTATCCTACAAACCTAGAGTTTCAATTTGCTGCTTAAAATAAAAACCAAAGCAACGATTTTTCAATAAAAACCCAGGTTAACTAGAATTAAATTATAAAAATAAGGGGGCTATTCAAAAAAACCTAAAGCTCATGCCATTAATGACCTAGCAACAAACCCAGCTTTCTAAACGCATTTATATAACGTAATAAAAGTTAACTTGGGTGAGTGGTGGTTGGCTGAAATGTGTTTAAAAAAACACGGAGCTACTTTGTTTTAGCTAACCTTAATTATTTACAGCAAGAACAAATAATTAAAACCAGCAACAAGATGCAGCGTTACAGGCAACCTGTAAAGCTAGGTGGAGCACGACAACCATGTGAAGAGATCACAGGCTGAAGAACTTTAGCCTCGCTAAAAGCAAAGGCTGCTTTACGGAGGATTATGCCAGCACGACGCGCTGGACAAATATGGAACAATAACCAACAAAGGCCAATAAGTAACTGACTTGATATGATCGGATGAGCTAAAAATTGCGCAAGATTAAGTAACAGTGGCTCTACAATAAACCCATCACTTAATAGCGCTTCAAGCTTGAAGGCATCCTCTAGTGCACCGCTTAGCAACATTACAGTATTAAACACTAATAAAGTTATAGCTACACACACGCCCTTGCCTGCTTTATTCAAGCGTTCACACGTCTGCGGCTCGCCAGAGGCAAGTTCCGTAGCTGTATGATGCAAAGAAAGTGTGTTCAAAGACATTAACCTACTAAAATGACTATAACAAAATTAGAGTAATACAGTTTGCAATGGAAAAATTTAAAAAACATTGCTGTTGTAAACCCTAAAACCAGGTGCTAAATACAATCAAATCCAGCTAGCACATATTTACCTAGCGAAAATTGATCCGTATCAACCAAACTTTCAAAACTTACTGAAAGTTCGAACGTGAGTATAACAAAGAGAATTTTCTGTTCAACTAAAAATCAATTAATTTGAGTTAAGCTTTCGAAGCTATTTTGTTAATAAAAAATAACACGATAAAAAACATTTGGTTAGCTAAAATAAAAAACAATTTAAAGAGAAATATTTAATAGGATTATAGGTTTTCAGGAGGGAGTAATAATTGTGTGGCACAAATAAAAACAGCCCAAATTCAGTCACCACCGAACTTGAGCCGCCTTTCACACTGACAACATCTTCACACACAATATAAAGATTCTTGGTTTACACTGCGTGGCAATTGTAGGGAATAAAAACAACTCAAACTCAGTCACCACCGAACTTGAGTTGCCTTTCACACTGACAACATCTTCACACACAATATAAAGATTTTTGGTTTACACTAC
>NZ_JACJEC010000027.1:21882-45255 GCF_014163875.1 Pseudoalteromonas sp. SR43-3
GTGGCAATTGTAGGGAATAAAAACAACTCAAACTCGTTCTTTATGGAAGTGAATCCACCGAACTTGAGTTGCCTTTCACACTGACAACATCTTCACACACAATATAAAGATTTTTGGTTTACACTACGTGGCAATTGTAGGGAATAAAAACAACTCAAACTCAGTCACCACCGAACTTGAGTTGCCTTTCACACTGACAACATCTTCACACACAATATAAAGATTTTTGGTTTACATTACGTGGCAATTGTAGGGAATAAAAACAACTCAAACTCGTTCTTTATGGAAGTGAATCCACCGAACTTGAGTTGCCTTTCACACTGACAACATCTTCACACACAATATAAAGATTTTTGGTTTACACTGCGTGGCAATTGTAGGGAATAAAAACAACTCAAACTCAGTCACCACTGAACTTGAGTTGCCTTTCACACTGACAACATCTTCACACACAATATAAAGATTCTTGGCTTACACTGCGTGGCAATTGTAGGGAATAAAAACAACTCAAACTCAGTCACCACCAAACTTGAGTTGCCTTTCACACTGACAACATCTTCACACACAATATAAAGATTCTTTTAAGCGAGGCTAACTTATGCCTCAAGCTTATGACGAGAGCCTTGCTCTTTGTCTATGGTTAAACTTTAGAGTGTTAGCTCCAATTTGACAAACGAGAAAAATAAACCTAATAGGTGAAAAAAACTAAACTATATACCTTTGTCTAATACATTTAGATTGGATTGCTTTGGAAGCTATGATGCGAAGGCGTTTTACAGGCACAAAAAAAGCGCTATAAAGCGCTTTTTAATATTTAAGACAGGCTTAAATAATTTGGTTTTCTTTCCAGGCTTGCTCTTTTGCTAAACGGTTTTTGCGTTTATCACATGGATCATCGCAATCACAGGCTTTATCAATACCAACCGAACCTAAACCACCACAGCTGCTTGCCATAGATTTTTTTTGCACGATCATACCAACGGCCATAGCCGAAACTATCAAAATTAGTAAGCCAAAAGTAAGAAGAAAAAGTGACATTGCTTAGCCCCTATTGATCAGCAATAAATTAAACTCAAATATTTTTGAGCGACTGCTATTATATACCCAAATAACACGGAAATAAACAAGTCAGCACCATACTATAAATAAGACTTAAATGCTGGGCTTGAGTAGGTAATTAAACCCTCTTTTGATTTACCTATTAAATAAACCGGTAAATCATGTTGCTCAGCATAAGCTTGCGCTTTTTGCATCCCCATTACAGTAAGTGCTGTCGCTAAACCATCTGCCGTCATAGCACTTGGATGAAGCACAGTTACCGACACTAAGTCGTGCTTAATAGGCATACCTGTTGCTGGATCAATTAAGTGGGTATAGATCTCGCCATCCATTTTATAAAAAATACGGTAATCACCCGATGTCGCTATACCACTTGTACCTGGCGATAAGACACGGTGTACCTTACGCTCTCCAGGTTGCGCATCTGGTTGCTCAATCGCGATTTTCCAATCCTGATTATTTGGCTTTTCACCTGCTATACGCAGCTCACCACCAATCTCAACCATGTAATTAGTAATGTCGTGGCTTTCTAATAACTGGGCAACTTTATCAATACCATAGCCCTTAGCTGTTGCCGAAAAAGAAAGCTCCAGTCCATTAACTGTTTTAGCCAACCCTTGCTCATTTAAGATAAGTTTATCAATGCCTATTTTTTCAACCATACTTGCAAGCTCTTCATCACTTGGGCGATTAGTTGGTTTTTTATCAGGCCCAAAGCCCCATAAATCAATTAAAGGCCCCATTGTTACGTCGAGTGTTTTAGTTGATTCACCCAAGCGAATAGACTCGCTTATAACAGCCCTAAAATCTTCGCTAATTGGCATGACTTGATTTGCAGGTAATCTGTTAAATGTATTTATTTCAGAGTCTTCTATGTAAGTAGACATAGATTGGTTCACATCTTTTAAAACAGCGTCTATTTGCAGCTGTAGTTGTGAAGCCGATAGTTGGGCTTGCTCATCATAATATTTAATATGATAAGTGGTACCCATAGTCTTACCTTCTAAAAAGGTTTCTTTTAACTCTGGCTTTTCACCACACCCAGACAATAATACAGTCAGTGTAATTAGTAAAAAGGCCATTATGCCCTGTGAAGTACTTACTCGATTCATAACAGCTCTACTTAATAGATTGATAAAATTAAAGAATAAAAAAAGCCTCGTAACACAAGTGCTACGAGGCTGGTATTTTAACCAAAACTAAACTGTTTTGGTATTAGTGTTAGCCACCGAAGTCATCTAGTAAGATATTTTCGTCTTCAACACCTAAATCTTTAAGCATAGTAATAACTGCCGCATTCATCATTGGAGGACCACACATGTAGTACTCACAATCTTCAGGCGCTTCGTGATCTTTAAGATAGTTCTCAAATAACACGTTATGGATAAAGCCAGTATAGCCTTCCCAGTTATCTTCAGGCTGTGGATCTGAAAGTGCTGTATGCCATACGAAGTTAGGATTTTCAGCGGCTAGGCCGTCAAAATCTTCTACGTAGAACATTTCACGCTCAGAACGTGCACCATACCAAAAACTCATCTTACGTTTAGAGTTCAAACGTTTAAGTTGGTCAAAGATATGAGAACGCATTGGCGCCATACCAGCACCACCACCAACAAATACCATTTCTGCGTCAGTGTCTTTAGCAAAGAACTCACCAAATGGGCCCGAAATAGTTACCTTGTCGCCTTCTTTAAGTGACCAAATGTACGAAGACATTTTACCACATGGCAAGCTAAGGTTTCTTGGAGGTGGAGCAGCAATACGCACGTTAAGCATAATGATGCCTTCTTCTTCTGGGTAGTTAGCCATTGAGTAAGCACGAATTGTTTCTTCGTCTACTTTTGACTCCAGATCGAAGAAACCAAAATGGTTCCAGTCGCCACGATACTCTTCAGGAACATCGAAATCTGCATATTTAACATGGTGAGGTGGAGCTTCGATTTGGATGTAACCACCCGCACGAAACGGCACTGACTCGCCATCTGGAATTTGCAGCTTAAGTTCTTTGATGAACGTTGCTTTGTTATCATTAGAGATAACTTCACAATCCCACTTCTTAACACCGAAAATTGACTCTTCAAGTTCAATTTCCATGTCATTTTTAACATTTACCTGACACGCTAAACGACAGCCTTCACGGGCTTCACCTTTAGATATGTGATCAAGCTCAGTTGGCAGAATATCACCACCACCTTCTTTAATGTGTACACGACACTGACCACAAGAGCCACCGCCACCACAAGCAGATGATACAAATATACCTGACTCAGATAGTGCGCCTAAAAGCTTACTACCTGCTGATGTTTTAATGGCTTTATCTGGGTCGCCATTAATGCCGATGATAATATCGCCACTTGCAACTAACTGAGATTTAGCACCAATGATGACTAAAACCAGTAGTACAACGATAGCGATAAAAACACCAACGCCTAAGAAAATCTGATAATCCATGATTTATCCTCGCTACCTTTACAGTGAAATACCAGAGAATGACATAAAGCCAAGTCCCATTAAACCAACAGTGATGAAGGTAATACCTAAACCACGTAAGCCGTCAGGTACGTCTGAGTATTTCAGTTTCTCACGGATACCTGCAAGTAATGTAATTGCAAGTGCCCAACCAACACCAGCGCCAATACCATAAACAACAGACTCGCCGAAGTTATAGTTACGCTCAACCATGAATGATACCGCACCAAATATTGCACAGTTAACTGTGATAAGTGGTAAGAAGATACCTAACGCGTTGTATAGTGCAGGGAAAAACTTATCTAACGCCATTTCAAGAATTTGCACAAGTGCTGCAATAACACCAATGAAAGTTAAGAAACGTAAAAAGCTAAGATCTGCATCTGGGTAACCTAACCAAGTTAGTGAACCAGGTGCAAGTACCGCATGATAAACCAAGTTGTTTACAGGTACAGAAATACCCAATACAACTATAACCGCTATACCTAGGCCAATTGATGTAGTTACTTTTTTAGATACCGCTAAAAAAGTACACATGCCTAAGAAGAATGACAACGCTAAGTTCTCAATAAAAACGGCTTTTACAAATAAACTAATATAATGTTCCACTATTTGCCCCTTACGCTTTAGCTTCTACTTGGTCTTTCTTATAAGTACGCAGTACCCATATGAATAAACCAATGATGAAGAATGCACTCGGTGGTAAGATCAATAGACCCATAGGCTGATACCAACCGCCATCTTGTACTAATGGGATAATATCAACACCGAATAGTGAACCCTTACCAAATAGCTCACGAATGAAACCAACAGTAAGTAGTACTACAGAGTAACCTAAGCCGTTACCAATACCGTCAAGGAATGACATAAGTGGTGGCGACTTCATCGCGTATGCTTCAGCACGACCCATTACGATACAGTTAGTAATGATTAGACCAACGAATACAGAAAGCTCTTTTGCAGTAGCATAAGAAAATGCCTGTAATACTTGGTCAACAACGATTACCAATGATGCGATAATTGTCATTTGTACGATGATACGTACAGATGATGGGATCTGGTTACGAATAAGCGAGATAAAGAAGCTCGAAAACGCAGTTACAAGTGTCAATGCGATTGACATAATTAACGCATTTTTTAAGCTAGACGTTACCGCTAGCGCAGAACAAATACCAAGTACTTGTAGTGCGATTGGGTTGTTAGCTAAAACCGGGCCAAATAGGACCGCCTTCATTTCTTTAGTATCAGCCATTATTTCAATGCTCCTTTACGTACTTTCGCAAGGAAAGGGCCAAAGCCATTTTCGCCAGTCCAAAAGTCAACTGCATGATCAACACCGTTAGACGTTAATGTAGCACCTGAAAGACCATCGATCTTATGCTCATCATTGCCCGCAGTACCTTTAACAATTTGAATTGGAAGTTCTTTACCTTCCCATGTAGCAGTCCACTGTGGATTTTGGATTTCGCCACCAAGACCTGGGGTTTCATTATGCTTGTAAAAGATAATGCCCTTAACTGTTTCACCATCGCTTTCAAGCGAGATAAAACCGTACATTAAGCCCCATAAGCCGTAGCCTTGGATAGGAAGAATGATTGCATCAACTGAGCCATCTTCTTTTTTAGAGATATACACCGGTGACTCTTTAGTCACACGTTGAATACCAGCAATATCTTTAACGCCTTTCTCTTGAAGAGAAACACTTAGCGCTGCATCATATTTGCTTTTTTCAAAGTCAAAGATTGTTGGGTCTGTATCTACAAACTCACCTGTAGTCATGTTTACAACGCGCGCTTCGATTTTTGCATCAAATGTTTCAAGAACATTTTCAACTTTGTCGATGCCCGCAGCAGCTAAGATATTGCTTTGAATATCTTTGTTTTTATTAGCTTGCTGTAAAGGACGAAGCTGTACAGAAGCAAACGATACAATGATTGCACACACTAAACATAGTGCTACAACAACTGATAACGTTTTGCCGATTGATTCGTTATTACTAGACATTACGTGCCAACCTCCGCTTAATATTAGCTTGCACTACAAAGTGATCGAACAGTGGAGCGAACAAGTTAGCAAATAAGATTGCTAGCATCATGCCTTCTGGGAAAGCAGGATTCACAACACGTATCATAACCACCATAAAGCCAATTAGTAGACCATATGCTAATTTACCTTTGTCAGTAAATGCAGCTGATACAGGGT
Source organism: Pseudoalteromonas sp. SR43-3 (assembly GCF_014163875.1). Classification (NCBI taxonomy): domain Bacteria; kingdom Pseudomonadati; phylum Pseudomonadota; class Gammaproteobacteria; order Alteromonadales; family Pseudoalteromonadaceae; genus Pseudoalteromonas; species Pseudoalteromonas sp. SR43-3. The sequence continues at coordinate 27,613 of NZ_JACJEC010000027.1, forward strand.
CAGTAGCCATAAAGAACATACCAAACGCAAAGCCACCAAGTACGAAATGCCAATACCAAGGCATTGCAAATACAGGGTTAGTTTCTGAGCCAACAGCATTTAATAAAAATGCAGTTGCTACCATACCTAGGAATACACCTAGTACGATGCGCCAAGAAGCGATACGAACGTAAATTAAGAACAAACCACCTACTAATAATGCAAGTGTAGATGTTTCACCTACAGAACCTTGAATGAAACCATAAAACGCATTCCACCATAATTCCATGTTTGCAAAGTCAAGTGTGCCAGCAAATGCTTGGCCTAGCATAGTTGCACCAGAGAAAGAATCTACTGCTGTCCATACTGTGTCACCTGAGATTTGAGCTGGGTATGCAAAGAATAAAAATGCACGACCGGCTAAAGCAGGGTTTAAGAAGTTACGGCCAGTACCACCAAAGATTTCTTTAGCGATTACTACACCAAACGTAATACCTAACGCAACTTGCCATAAAGGAATAGTTGCTGGCAAAATAAGTGCGAATAATACAGAAGTAACGAAGAAACCTTCGTTAATTTCATGCTTACGCACTGAAGCAAATATAACTTCCCAGAAACCACCTACTGCAAATGTTACAGCGTAGATAGGTAAGAAGAAACATGCTCCATAGAACATCTTAGCGCCCCAGCCTGCATCAGCGGTTAACTCGCCACCGAATAACTGGAACAAACCAACTTGCCACGTGTTTGCTAGTTCAAAACCTTGTGCTAAAGCACCAGCGGCCTGATGACCGATATTGAACATACCAAAAAACATAGCTGGGAACGTCGCCATCCACACTAAAATCATCATACGTTTTAGGTCGATGTTATCGCGTACGTGTGTCGCGCCTTTATTTACGTAGCCTGGTGTATAAAAAATAGTTGCAGCTGCTTCATACAGTGCATAAAACTTTTCATATTTACCACCGGCTTCAAAATTCGGCTCGATATCTTCTAGATATTTTTTTAAACCCATCTCTCTAGCCTTCCTTCTCGATCGTAGTTAAGCAATCGCGTAGGATAGAACCATACTCGTATTTGCCTGGACAAACGAAGGTACATAACGCTAAATCTTCTTCATCAAGTTCAAGCGCGCCCAATGAAATTGCACTGTCTAAATCACGTGCAATTAAGTCACGTAATAATAGAGTAGGCAAAATATCTAACGGCATTACGCGCTCGTAGCTACCAATTGGTACCATGGCACGTTTTGAACCACCTGTTGACGTTGTCATTTTAAATAAACGACTTGGTGCAAGGTGAGAAAGGAATGTACGCGTTACAGAGAATTTATCACTACCTGGTGCAATCCAGCCAAACAATTCTTTTTCGCGACCTTCAAGTAAAACAGATACTTGAACGTGGTAACGACCTAAGAATGCATGAACACCGTTTGAAATAGAACCCGATAGAACAGAACCAGAAATAACGCGGTTATCTCCGTCTTCTAACTCACCAGCCACTAAATCATCCAATGAAGCACCTAATTGTGTTTTCACTAAACGTGGGTTTTTAACGCGAGGACCTGCAAGCGAAATAACACGATTTGTGTAAATTTCACCAGTAAGGAATAAGTGACCATACGCAATAACGTCTTGGTAACCAATATGCCAAACTTGTTTGCTAACAGAAACTGCATCAAGATGATGGATATGAGTGCCAACGAGGCCAGCCGGATGCACACCACCAAACTCATGTACTTCTACTTGAGCTATAGATGAGCTAGGAACTTGGCTGCCTGCTTTTTTACACACAAATACTTTGCCATCGGTCAAACGCGAAACAACTGCAAGACCCGCTTCAAATGCTTGCGCATTTTCTGCAATAATTACTGCAGGATCTGCAGCTAATGGGTTTGTGTCGATTGCGGTCACAAAAATAGAACTAGGATTTGCATCCACAGCCGCTACTTTGCTGAATGGGCGAACACGAAGTGCTGTCCATTGACCAGACTGGATAAGTACTTCTTTGGCTTTTTCGCGCTCTAAGCTTGGAAGCTCGTCTGCTTTGAAAGAGTCAAAGGTGATTTGCTCACTGCCTGCTACTTCAATAACAACAGATTGCAGCACACGTTTAGCACCACGATTTATTTCTTTTACTGTACCAGAAGCTGGAGCAGTAAACAGGACGCCTGGGTTCTTTTTATCTTCAAAAAGTACCTGGCCTTTTTTGACTTGGTCATCCACACGAACATGCATGGTTGGACGCATACCGATAAACTCTTCGCCAAGCACAGCTACACGTTTGACAGCAGAACCGTCATGTATAACTTGCTGTGGCGCGCCCTCTAAGGGTAAATCCAGACCTTTTTTTATGTTGATCATACGCACTTGCATTACATTAAAGGAAAGAAACTGAAAAATCGTATCAACCACGTCGCCATTTGAGTTATTCCAAGTTATATCAAGGTACAAAAGAGCAGCTTGCTAGAGATATCAAACAAGCAACGTAGTAAAACTCATCACATATTGTCGAGATTTTAACATCATTTTAGATGACTATGCGAGTGTATTTATGAAAATTATACGACAGAAACACTTATTTAGTTTTGTTAAGTGAATTAAATAAAAATCAAGCTAGACCAAAGTGGTAGCCTAAGCAATTATCATTCCTGATTTCATCGTAAATTCAACAAATCGCATAATACAAAAAAAGCCGCGATAGCGGCTTTTTATAACTAGGGCCTGTTGACCTTTCAGGATTAAAATTTGTTCAATCTAGGGGCTATTTAATCGCGGCGTGAGGTTTGTAACCTAGTGGGCTAAGTAAAAACCGAGCAACAAAGAGTAAATAGCCCCTAGGCAGAACCCTTTGGGCAGCGCATGTTTGGCATTTATTCCACGTTATCGCCCATTTATGGGGAATAACCACACTACATAGGCTCTGCCTTGCCTAAATACCAAACAGACTGCTGCAAATTTAACCTCGAAAGATAAACAGGCCCTAAGTTCTGTTAGTCAATCATATTGGCAATTGGCTTAACTGAATCTACATCTTGATCGTAGTCAACACTATCTATACCAAAACCAAATAAGCGTAAAAACTCATTATGGTAACCAACATAATCTGTTAGCTCATCAATGCTGCTCGTATCTACTTTATCCCAAACAGCTTGCACGCGAGCTTGCACGTCGTCTTCTAGCTCTTTATAGTTTTGGAATAAATGTCCACCGTCGTCAAAGCGAGGAGATTCACCATACAAGTTTTCACTAAATAATGCGTGAATTTGCTCAATAGTGCCTTCATATGTGCCATCTGCTTTCATAACTTTAAATAAAGCAGAGATATATAACGGCATAATAGGAATAGCAGAACTTGCTTGCGTTACCACAGCATTAAGTGATGAAACATATGCCTCACCATTTAAATCTTTTGTTGATTCTCTAATAGCAGCGGTTGCACGGTCTAGATCTTCTTTAGCCTTACCAATAGTAGCGTGTCCGTATATTGGCCATGTTAGCTCTTTACCAATATAAGTGTACGCAGTCGTTTTAAAGTTATCGGCTAATACATCCGCTTCTTTTAATGCGTCAATCCACATTTCCCAATCTTCACCGCCCATTACTTTAATGGTGTTGTCGATATCGTCTTGGTTTGCAGCTTCAACAGTAATTTCATCAATTTCACGCTTTGATGTATTTAAGTTTTTAGTAGTAACGGCATTTCCAATTGGCTTAAGCGTAGATGAGTATATTTCGCCCGTATTTGGGTCTGTACGACGAGGAGACGCTAAGCTGTAAATAATACAATCTACTTTGCCCAAATCTGCTTTAATAGTGTCGATTGCTTTTTGCTTGATTTCGTTAGAAAACGCATCGCCATTAATATTTTTAGACCAAAGGCCTGCTTCGTCTGCTGCATCTTGAAAAGCAGCGGTATTGTACCAACCAGCAGAACCTGTTTTGCGATCTGTACCTTCTTTTTCAAAGAAAATACCTAATGTTTTAGCACCACCACCAAACGCTGCTGTAATGCGCGAAGCCAAGCCGTAGCCTGTTGATGCGCCAATAACTAATACATTTTTTGGTGCATTTTTTAATGCGCCTTGTTGTTTTACATAGTTAATTTGTTCTTGAACATGCTCTGCACAACCAGCTGGATGTGCGTTTGTGCAGATAAATCCACGAATTTTAGGCTTAATGACCATTGATCATCCTATATCTTTTACAATAAAAATTAGCGCTAGTTTAAAGGCTAATACTAAAAACACTGATCTGATCAGTTAACCACAAGTGTAACAATCAAATCGCTATTAATTATTTAAGCTAATTTAGAGCCGCCCATACAATTAGGTGAATCAGGTGCCTCGCCGCCCTGCTCTGTATACTCATCGGGTGTATATGTATGAATTGCGAGTGCATGAATATGATTTGCTAATTCATCTTTTAGAATTTCATTAATTTCACGATGGCGCTGCAATAAACGTTTACCTGTAAAACCTTCGCTAACCACTATTACTTTAAAGTGTGATTCAGTGCCCGCACTGTGCATATGGCTTTCGTTAATTACGTTTAAATGTTTACACGCAATAGCGTTGCTTATTTTTTCTTGGATCTGTTGCTGCATTGACATAAAAGACCGTTTTAATTAGCTAATTTATACACTTACTATAACAATTTAACGCAGCGCTTGGCTAACTAAATTGCTTTTGTTTAATGTCCTTAATAAATCGGTAAGTTAAACTTATTCGAGGATGTGCAAGCGTTGTTTGTTTAGGTATTGCATGTTGATAATCTCGCTGGCTATGTCCATTCATTATTAAACAGCTGCCACTTTGTAATTTTAAGTCGGTTACTTTATTGCTCGCCTTGTGCTTTAACTTTAGAACCCGATCAGCTCCTAGCGAGACACACACAATTGTTGGTTTATCACCAAGCTCTATTTCATCATCACTGTGCCAGCCCATCGTATCATTACCATCTCGGTAATAATTAACGAGTAATGAGTTTAGAGGCTGATTTAAGTGCGCCTCTAAACGCCTTCTCATATTAAGTAACAATTCATCCCATGGCTCTACTATTTGCTTACTACTTGAATAGCCGTATTCAATATTTAAATCGCTCATGAAGCATTGTAGCCGTGGAATAGGCCCCGTTTTACCATAAACAGTTACATCGGGTTGCTGCCAACGTAGGTTTTTTTGCAAATAATAAAATAGATCGAGGCTTTTTTGTGCACTAAGTGCCCTACTTTGATAAGAAAAGCCATTTGGTAACTGTTGGGGGTTGGCGTTTTGCCGTTGCATGTTAGAATTTACCTACATTAGATTACTGATCAACGAACCATTATGACGACGCAAGCCCAGCTAGGCGATAAAACCTTTACTCTTGAACGCTTTCCTTTGGATCAAAAAAACCGCAGCTTACAAGCGTGGGATTCGGCAGATGAGTACCTTATCAATTATGTTAACGAACATCACCCTGATTGTCGCTCTTTGCTTATTTTAAACGATAGCTTTGGTGCACTTGCTTGTTATTTTAATAAGTTAACGGTTTGTTCAGTTAACGATTCTTATATTAGCCACCAAGCTGCGGCTTATAACTTACAAGAAAACAAACTGCCTACAGCAGATTTTACACAATTAGATAGTTTGTCTGCATTACCGCAGGATGTTGATTTAGTACTTATTAAAATCCCTCGTAATGTAGGTTTTTTACAGTTTCAGTTAAGTGAACTCAGTGAAGCCCTTGCACCTGGTACGCCAGTAATTGCCGCAGGTAAAACAAAAGAAATTCATAACTCAACAATAAAATCATTTGAGCAATTTATTGGTGAAACAAAAACTAGCCTAGCAGTTAAAAAATCCCGTCTTATATTAAGTACAGCTAAAGGCGGATATAAAGCAGCAGATTTCCCTGTAACGTGGGAGCTTGAAGGTACTGAGTTTAATATAACAAACCATGCAAATGTGTTTTCGCGTGATTCGTTAGATATTGGTGCACGCTTCTTTTTTAACTACTTACCAGAAACACCAAAAGCTAAAAGCATTATTGATTTAGGCTGTGGTAACGGAGTTGTTGGATTAATGACGCTTGCTCGTTGCCCTAATGCATCAGTTACTTTTGTTGATGAGTCTTACATGGCAGTAGAGTCGGCTCGGTTAAATGTAGAAATTAACCTAGGCGATAAGTTTGATAACTGCGAGTTCATCGAAAACGACTGTTTAACAGGCTTTGAAAGAGACAGTGTAGATATGGTGCTTTGTAACCCTCCATTTCACCAAGCTCAGGCCGTTACCGACCATATTGCTTGGCAAATGTTTAAACAAGCAAAAGATACTTTAAAAGAAGGCGGCGAGCTGCGTATTATTGGTAATCGTCATTTAGATTATCATGATAAATTAAACCGTATGTTTGGCAACTGTAAGTTGCTAGGTTCAAACAAAAAGTTTGTCGTTTTAAGTGCAACAAAAAATAGTGGAATGCTATAAATGAAATTAACAAACATTATAATTGGGTATTGTGTATTACTGATACTTGCTGGCTGCGCGAATCAGCCTAGCCAAGTAATACTTAACCCTGTTTATAAAAATGGTCAAATTAGCACTATAAATAGTAGCTTAAGTACTAGTGTAATTGATTTACGTGGCGATACATCAACACTTAAACTTATTGAGTCAGACAAAACTAAAACCTTTGCAAGCCAAGGTATTACCAGCTCTATTAAAAGTGTGTTAGACAGCGCCCTAAGCCGCAATGGAGCCAGTATTTCTAACTTAGCAACGGTTCGCTTTGAAGTAGATATTCATGCATTGCAAGCTGTTGTAACCGAAAAGCTAGTGAGCCATACCAGCGAAGCCCACATAGAACTTGGCGTGCGTGTTATTCGCGCCTCAAGTAACTTTAGTAAAGTGTATAGAGGTAGTGCTAATTTAGAAGGCCCATTTAGTCATGAGCGAGCAAAAATAGAAGGTCAGCTCAATAAGTTGACTGAGCAAGTTATTACCCGCATTGTATCTGACCCTGAATTAATAGAATTTTTAGAAGGTTAACTATGAAACGACTTTTTTTAATCTGCTTAGGCCTATTCTTTAGTGTAAGTAGCTTAGCAGCCCAAGAAGGCCGCTTTGTGCAAAAGGACAACATTTTTCCACGCGTAGAAATTGTAACCTCAATGGGTAGCATCGTGGTTGAGCTAGATCGCTCTAAAGCGCCCATCACAGTCAATAATTTTTTAACTTACGTGTCAGACAAAAGTTATCAAGGCAGCGTTTTTCACCGTATTGAGCGCGATGTAGAAAATGATCGCGACTTTGTTATTCAAGGTGGCGGTTACGATAAAGACTATGATGGCCTACATGAAAATGACCCTATTTTTAATGAAAGCGGTAACGGTTTAAAAAACGATATGTATAGCATTGCTATGGCCTATCAAGATAGACAACCGCACTCAGGAACTCGCCAATTCTTTTTTAATATGGATAATAACGATCACTTAAATCCAGGGAAAGATTGGGGCTTTGCAGTATTTGGTAGCGTAATGGATGGTTACGACACGCTTGATAAAATTATGACTGTTGAAACCGGTTTTAATGAAAAAATTGGCTACGATTTCGTACCTAAAAAACCTGTTGTCATCTTAAATATTAAAGTGCTTGAACAAGTCCCACTATAATTTTTTAAGAGCAGCTTAGCTGCTCTGCATCAAAGCCAATGAAGGCCCTATGAGCAAATCTCTCTCTATTAGCGAATATTTTTCTTACTTTAAAGACAAACGCTTAATCCACATTTTCATATTTGGTATGAGTAGCGGTTTTCCGTGGGTTTTAATTGGCTCTGTTATGTCTGCTTGGCTAAAAGATGAAGGGCTAAGTCGCAGTATGATAGGCCTATTTGGCATTGTATTTGGCGCTTACAGCATAAACTTTTTGTGGTCGCCACTCATTGACCGTACAAAACTTCCTATTTTATATAAATGGCTAGGCCAGCGTCGCAGTTGGATACTATTTTGCCAAAGTTTTATTTTTATTGGCACCTTGCTATTAGCAGGGCTTGATTTAAAAGCTAATTTGGCAATTGTTGCTGCGATTTGTTTATTAATCGCCATTGCTTCGGCTACTCAAGACATTGCTATTGATGCCTTTAGAATAGACACCCTAAGCGAAAGCGAATCACACAAAGCAACCGCTGCAGCCGCAATGGCAACTTCGGGTTGGTGGACAGGTTATGCACTTTTAGGCGCCATTCCATTTTACATGGCCGATATACCCTCGCTCGACTGGCCACAAATTTATTACTTTTTAGCTGCCGTAATGCTGCTGTTAATGAGTGGAGCACTGTTTGCAAAAGAGCCCGAAACTAACCGCGAAGCAGTACATGCTGAACTTGAGCGTGTGTACCTTGAAAAACTGTCCTCTACAAAACAAACTCCTTTAACAAAAACTGTTGCGTGGCTTGCGGTAACCGTTATTGATCCCTTTAGAGCTTTTTTTACTAAAAATGGCGTTAAAACAGCACTAGCATTACTTGCGTTTATTTTCTTATTTAAAATAGGCGAAGCGTTTTTAGGGCGCATGTCGATTGTGTTTTATAAAGAAATTGGTTTTAGTAATAGCGATATAGCTACATTTTCGAAGGTAGGTACAGCGGTACTTACAATCATATTTACCTTTGTTGGCAGTTTATTTAATCAAAAATATGGCATTGTTAAGGGTTTATTTGTAAGTGGTATTGCAATGGCTGCTTCAAACTTAGCCTTCTCGTGGATTGCTTTAGTTGGCCCTGACCTAAGGCTGTATGCCTTTGCTATTGTTATTGATGGCTTTACGCAAGCGTGGTCGTTGGTCGCTATGGTGGCCTTTATATCGATGTTATGCGATAGAGCATTTAGTGCAACGCACTATGCATTACTGGCGTCATTAGGGAATTTAGGACGAACATTGCTTTCAAGCTACAGTGGTGTAGTAATTGATGATTGGTTAATGGGAAATTGGTCGCTGTTCTTTATTTTAACAGCCTTAATGGTTTTACCTTCGTTGATATTTTTATATCTGATTAGGCATAAGTTGTATGAGCTTGAGAAGAATTACCACAAAAATATTTAATGCATCCCTGCATTAACATATTGCTTAGCACTATCAAGTGCCCCTTAAAGTGTACTAAGCAATTATTGAGTTAATCTACTTTTAGCAAGCTAAGTGCTTCATGTGGATCAACTTCTAGAGCTGTACAATAGCGAACAAACTCAATGACATCTAAACGGCGTTCTTGATTTTCAATCTTGCCGATAAATGAATGAGGCGTTCCAAGCACTTGTGCTAGGCTTCGCATTGTATGACCCTTTTCATGGCGCTTAGTTTTAAGCCACTTTGTTAGCTTTGCATTTTCTTCAGAAGAAACTGTTTTGCCCATCATTTTACATCTCCTACTAGATGATTTGACGTACCCATTAAAGCAGTAGTTTCCATCAATAGCCGTAGGCAGGTAAGCAGTCATACTTTCAATAGCAAGCTATTGCTTAATAAAGCATGTGTTGCTACTCACTCCACCAACACAGCTAAAAACTACGCTAATAATATGGTAAAGATTTGTTTTTATTGAGAATGAAATTTTGCCCGTCTCATTCTTGGATACATTATATACTATTAACACTTTGGTTAAATAATTAATTACATACTCGGTACAAAATCAACCTGAACGAACATTTATAAACACTGAATATTTGACCTAAGTTATCAGAAAATATTAAAAAAATAATATTACCTTCATAAAACAGCTTAAAAATATTTATAACATATTTGTTCCTTTTTAATGTTACACGTTTATTATTAAGCAATAATTTGCACTAAAAAGGCCAAGTAATGTTCAGACTTCTTTTTTTATTACCTATCGTGTTGTGTTTAGGTTGGTACTTTTTTTTGCGCCACAACGGCGTACCTATTAAACAAGGTAAAAAAGGCTTTATGTATATTTTAGCGTTTTCAGCCTTTGTGCTCGGCTTTTTTGTATTGATAATGCAAATTACCGAATACGCACCAACTGATTTGTAGGCATTAAAAAAGCCGCAAAAAGCGGCTTTATTCTATTTAGCGTTTGGCTATTAAACGCTAAAGCTTGCACCACAACCACAGGTTGTTGTTGCATTTGGATTAGATACAAAAAAGCGTGCGCCTTCTAATCCTTCAGTGTAATCAACCTCACCATCAACCAAATATTGAATGCTCATTGGATCAATAACGAGTGTTACACCATTTTTTACAATTTCTAAATCGCCAGGATTCGCTTTTTCATCAAAAGTAAAACCATATTGAAAACCAGAACAACCACCGCCTGTTACATAAACACGCAGTTTTAAGTCTGGGTTTTCTTCTTCGTCGATTAACTGTTTAACACGAACAGCAGCCGCATCGCTGAACTTAATTGGTAATTCTTCAGACATTTTAAAACCCTCAATATCGCAATGGCGTGATTATCTAATACCCGAGTGTTTTAATCAAGTATAGTAAAACAACTCTTTCCTCTAAGTTATATCTATAAATTAGTAAAAAAGTGGCCAAACATTAACTAGCTAAAATAATACTTAAGCAAACTAAAAGCGACCTTTATACGCTATAAACTCATTAAATATTTTAGTTATAGGCAATAGGTCTTAATCTTCACTGCAAATTGTTAATATAAGTTACGAAAATTTCAAAATCACAAGGACTTAGCTAAACTCTTTTGCTAAAATGCTGCTGAAAAATACAGCGAGGAATTATGCATGTGGCTTGAGCAACTCAGGCGTCGGCTGGCAAAACCTAAAACATCTGTACAATTATGCTTATTAGGCGTAGTTGCCGGATTAATTGCTGCATTTTTTATTATTTTATTTCGCTTAACCATTCTCTTTTTCCAAAGCTTATTTTTAGAAACACCTGACGACTTTACTACCCTACCAACACTTGAACGTGTACTAATGCCTTTAGTTGCTGCATTACTAATAGCCACGTTTGCTGCCTTTACTGGGTTTAAACATTACCGCTTGGGTATCCCCTTCGTTATACACAGAATTAAACGTCACTACGGGCAAATGCCTTTATACAATACGGTTAATCAATTTGTTGGTGGCGCACTTGCTCTCATTAGCGGTTTTTCAGTTGGCCGAGAAGGGCCTTCCGTGCATATGGGCGCAACGGGGGCGAGTATTTTGGCAGATAAGCTGCATTTACCGCATAATGCCATGCGTACTCTAAGTGGTTGTGGAGTAGCGGCAGGTATAGCCGCGTCGTTTAATACTCCACTTGCAGCCGTTATTTTTGTAATGGAAGTGGTACTTCGTGAATATAAAGTACATATATTTGTACCTATCATGCTTGCCGCTGTTACTGGCGCACTGGCCACACAGTTTGTTTTTGGTGAAGGCTCAGAGCTTGCGCTCATTACCATAGCGCCATTGAGTGGTTGGCATTACCCTTATTTAATATTATGCGGCATGGCGCTGGGTGCAATTGCATTTAGCTTTAATCAAAACTTAATGCTAATTATTAAAACATTTAAACCTTTAAGTATGTTCCCTCGTTTATTAATTGCAGGGTGCATTGCCAGCTTAATAGCTTACGCAGTGCCTCATGCTATGGGCTCTGGTATGAGCGCAATAACTATCGCGGTTGAATCTCCTGATGACGTGAAGCTACTCACAACTATTTTAATCGCTAAACTACTTGCTACATTGTTTGCTATCGGTTTGGGTATACCAGGTGGTTTAATTGGTCCGGTAATTGGGCTTGGCGTATTAATTGGCACTCTAATGGCTTTTTTTGCTCAGTTTATTAGTCCTGGCACTGATATAGCGGGTACTTATGGAGTTTTAGGTATGGCCGGATTAATGGCCGCCACATTGCATGCACCACTAGCTGCTTTAACAACGGTCATGGAGCTTACATCGTCACCTGAAATAATTGTTCCAGCTATGCTTGTGATCACCACGGCCTATGTAACAGCATTACAGTTTTTTGGAAATCGCTCCATATTTTTGCAGCAACTAGATTTTCAGGGATTACCGTACCATGTATCTCCCGCTACCGAAGCATTACAAAAAGTGGGGATAATGGATGATATGGATGAAGACTTTAAATTGCTTTATTCTGACGACAAAGTGCAAATAAAAAGCACATTAGATGCCATGGATAGCCAAACTCCGTTAATTGTTTTTGACGAAGAAAATGGCTATCGTCTCGCTGAATACGATTTAACGCTAATGTCTAATGAAACAATAAATATAAATTATATTAGCTTGCAGGGCATCAGTAGTCAGGCCACCCTAGCCGATGCTTTCGATATCCTAAAAGATAAAAGAAGTGGCGCGCTTTACGTTTATAACCTTTTAGATAATCAACAAATTATGGGGCTATTACGCTGGGATCAAATTCATCATATTTTAACCATTCGTAACAGCTTACTTTAAACAATAAGGACAATTATGAGCGCATTATTGATTTATAAAACACTCCACGTATTTTTTATGATTGCGTGGTTTGCCGGTATTTTTTACTTGCCTCGATTATTTGTATATCACGCTATGAGCGAGGAAAGATCATGCAACTCTATGTTAAAAGTTATGGAGCGCAGACTACTTTATTTCGTTACCCCATTTGCTGTATTAACCGCTGTGTTTGGTGTATTAACCATTGTTGAATATGGTCGTGATTGGTTTAGATACAGTATGTGGTTGCACTATAAGCTAGTGCTGGTGATCATATTATATATATACCACGGCTACTGTTTTAAGTTATTAAATGACTTTAAACATGACCGCAACACTAAGACAGACCGCTTTTACCGTATTTTTAATGAGCTCCCAGTTATTGCGTTGCTCATCATAGTGGCACTTGCGGTAATAAAACCTAATTTATAAGCTTTGCGGCGCATGTTAAACTTCGCTGCAATTTACAATACTTGCTTTAACACGCGCGATTGCGTGCTCCATTTATGGATTATCGCGCCCATTTAATTGATTAGGAATAACCCCATGTTAAGTTTCCAAGGTGAGCATATACTGTCTGTAAATCAGCTAGACAGAGACTGCATTGAACGTATTTTTGCAGTAGCAAAAAAAATGGAGCCTTATGCTAAAAAGCAAAAGCAAACTACGGTGCTAGAAGGCGCTATTTTAGCTAATTTGTTTTTTGAACCAAGCACTCGTACACGAGTTAGCTTTGGCACCGCCTTTAACTTACTTGGCGGTGGTGTACGTGAAACTACAGGTATGCAAAGTTCAGCCCTTGCTAAAGGTGAGTCTCTTTACGATACCGCCCGCGTTATTTCAGCTTATGCTGACGCTGTTGCTATGCGCCATCCTGATGCAGGCTCAGTTAGTGAATTTGCTGACGGCTGTACTGTGCCGGTTATTAATGGCGGCGACGGCCCAAATGAGCACCCTACTCAAGCATTACTTGACTTATTAACCATTGAGCGCGAATTACATCGTTTTGGTCAAAATATTGATGGTATGCATATAGCGCTTGTGGGCGATTTAAAGTATGGCCGCACAGTGCATTCTTTATCTAAACTATTGTGCCATTATAAAAATGTAAAGTTTTCGATGGTCGCGCCTGACGGCTTACAAATGCCAACAAGCATTTTAGATACAGTAGAAAATGCTGGCCATAAAATTGAGCTAGTAAATAAGATGGAAGGCAATTTAGCAGCCGATATTGTTTACCAAACACGTATTCAAGAAGAGCGTTTTCCATCGCAAGAAGAAGCAAATAAATACCGTGGCGGTTTTAGGATTAGCCAATCTATTTACAGCGCTCACTGTAAGCCTAACTCTGTATTAATGCATCCTCTTCCACGTGACAGTCGCTTAGAAGCCAACGAGCTTGATAACGACTTAAACAGTAACGACAATTTAGCAATATTCCGCCAGGTACAAAATGGCGTATTAATTCGTATGGCACTGTTTGCTTTAACACTCGGCGTAGAAAACAAAGTCGATAAGTATGAAGTAGACGTACCTTGGTTTAGCCGCAAACGCGACAGCTAACCCTCTTTTAAGTGACAATTTATAGGATTTTTCATGACAATTAGCCAAGACTTATTTGAACGCGCCCAAGCTTCTATTCCTGGTGGCGTAAACTCACCAGTTCGTGCTTTTAATGGTGTAGGCGGTACGCCACTATTCATTACAAAAGCAGAAGGCGCGTTTACATTTGATGCCGACGGTAATCGTTACATTGATTATGTTGGCTCTTGGGGGCCTATGATCATGGGCCATAATCACCCTGCAATTAAACAAGCTGTACACGAAGCTGTAGAAAATGGCCTTAGCTATGGCGCACCAACTGAAGCCGAAATATTAATGGCTGAAAAAGTAAAAGAGCTAGTTCCATCAATCGAAAAAGTACGCATGGTTAGCTCAGGCACTGAAGCAACAATGAGTGCAATTCGTTTAGCACGTGGCTTTACCGGTCGCGATAAAATATTAAAATTTGAAGGTTGTTACCACGGTCACGCTGACTCGTTATTAGTTAAGGCAGGCTCTGGTGCGCTAACAATGGGTGTGCCTAATTCTCCAGGTATTCCTGAAGACTTTGCTAAGCATACACTTACAGTTTCGTTTAATAATCTAGATGAAGTAAAAGCTATTTTTGCAAAATACGCAGACGAAATTGCCTGCATTATTGTAGAGCCAGTAGCCGGTAACATGAACTGTATTCCACCAGTGCCTGGCTTTTTAGAAGGTTTGCGTGATGTGTGTGACGAATATAAATCAGTACTTATTTTTGATGAAGTAATGACTGGCTTTCGTGTTGCACTTGGCGGTGCACAAGCTTATTACAACATTAAACCAGATCTTACGTGTTTAGGTAAAGTAATTGGCGGCGGCATGCCAGTTGGCGCGTTTGGTGGTAAAACTGAAATAATGGATTACATTGCGCCTGTAGGACCAGTTTACCAAGCTGGTACTCTTTCTGGTAACCCTATTGCAATGGCTGCAGGTTTAAAATCACTTGAGCTATTAAGTGAGCCTGGCCTTCACGATAAGTTAGAAGCTATTTCAAAAGCAATTTGTGAAGGCTTTGAAGCTGGTGCTAAAAAAGCCGGTGTTGCGCTAACAACTAACTATGCGGGCGGCATGTATGGATTCTTTTTTACTGATGCTGAAAAAGTAACGACATACAAGCAAGCAACTGAGTGTGACCTAGAGCGCTTCAAACGTTTTTTCCACCTCATGCTTGAAGAAGGCGTTTACCTTGCCCCATCAGCATTTGAGGCTGGTTTTGTATGTGCTGCGCATACTGAGCAAGAAGTAAAAGACACAATAGCGGCAGCGGAACGCTCGTTTGCTAAACTTTAAGCTAAAAATTACTATTTATACATTTGTAACCACTTGTTTTTAAGTATGTAATTAAGACTAAAGATTGAAAAAAGCCCGAAAGGGCTTTTTTTATTTGTAGTGTACTATAAATGAATGATAATTAAGCATAACAAGGTCTATTCACCTTTACTCTATTACAAAAAATACAAGAGAGCCTTATGTCAGGATTACGCCAATTTTCTTTTCCCGCTATCCAGCTAATGGCAAACTTAAAATACAAAACTAAAATCAGCTTAATGTTTGGAATTTTACTCGTTCCTCTATCACTTAGTTTGTTTTTTTTAGTCTCGTTATTAAGTGAAAGTATTACTGTTTCAAAAATGCAGCAGCAAGGCTTAAAAGGCTACAGAGCTATACTTTCAAATCAAATGCAGGGAGATACGAATCAAAATATAAAAATAGCTCGCTCACTCGGCTTTGACATAAAAGACACACAAGCAAATGAAGTACTTGAACTTGTTTCTATTCAATCAAATCTAGCCTTAGACAGTCAATTAGCAAGCGCTTATGTAAACCGCTCTTTAGTCACGCCAATTCCTGCACTTATAATGCAAATAAACTCAACAGCGCAAAGCGCTAATACTGTTTTAGCTAGTAACCGTTTTACGCCCGATACGTTTATAGCACTTTCAAATTTTAGTAAGTCACTTCCTTTATACGAAAAACAACTCGATAAAATACTCAATGTAGCCACTAATGCAGATAAATCAGTAAACAAAGCGCTCATGCCTCCTTTAACTAGTTTACACAGTGC
Source organism: Pseudoalteromonas sp. SR43-3 (assembly GCF_014163875.1). Classification (NCBI taxonomy): domain Bacteria; kingdom Pseudomonadati; phylum Pseudomonadota; class Gammaproteobacteria; order Alteromonadales; family Pseudoalteromonadaceae; genus Pseudoalteromonas; species Pseudoalteromonas sp. SR43-3. Next base: position 43,685 of record NZ_JACJEC010000027.1, read on the forward strand.
TGTGGGTGCATTTAAAAACGCGATAGATGAAAAACTACTTGAGCCAGACGATATTCTATTAACTCAATCAGAATTTACTAAACTAACAAACAATGTTCAGAGCAGTATTAATCAACTTGTTAGTAAGAGCATTCCAACCCTTGAGAGCCTTATTGAGGCAAAACTGCAAACTCAACAGTGGACACGAAATCTTGTTTTAGCTGCTTCATTGATCAGTTTGCTATTTGCATTTTATTTGATGATTGGTTTTTATTTTGCAGTTGTTGATACCATTAATCGCTTTGCTGATGCCGCGAATAGAGCCGCGAATGGCGACTTAAATGCCACTATCGATTCGAGCACTAATGATGAAATGGGAATTATTGCATCGCGCTACAATGCATTACTTAATGCATTTTCACATTTATTATTTGATGTTAAAGCAAGTACAGAAGAGCTATGCGACGCAACTAAATCGCTATCACATGCGAGTAGCGAAACAAGCAATGATGTTTCAAAACAGCAAATTAGAGTAAATGCTATTTATAATGCACTAAGCGATATGGCTCAAAACGCACTTGCAGTTGAAGAGTCTGCGCATCAAGCTACGCTTACCGCGCAAGATGCTGCAGCTCATGTGAAACAAGGTTCAGACAATACAATGGAGCTTGCTAAATATATGCAAGACCTCCAAATTGAATTTGCAGAGAGCCAACAAGCGCTCGATAAGCTAGCACAAGATAGCCAAGAAATTAGCAAAGTAAGTAAAGGGATCAGTGAAATAGCCGATCAAACAAACTTGCTTGCACTTAATGCCGCTATTGAAGCTGCGCGAGCCGGCGAGCATGGCCGTGGATTTGCCGTTGTAGCTGATGAGGTAAGAACACTTGCTCAGCGTACACAAACACAAACCCAAGAAATACATCAAATTATTAGCTCTTTACAACAAGCATCTGACGACACTCAGCAAAAAATGCGCTCAAGTGTTGAAAAAATGGAGCAATCAGTAAAAGCAGCCAATCAAACCAATGAAGTATTGCAAAGTGCAGAGCAAAGTATGGGCGATATTAAACATCAAGGTGAAGTAATTGCAGAGCGTGTTAAACAGCAATCAAATGCAACAACACAAGCATTAAATGATTCGCAAGAAGTGAGTAATTTAGCAGATCAAACGCTAACATCGGCTCAATCAACGCTACAAGATGCACAGCAATTAAGTCGCTTATCTAATGATTTAACCAAATCAATGCAGTTTTTTAAATCTTAATATCAATTCGCTTAATTAAGTGATCTATTTTGAGGGAAGAAAATCGTGTCGATAACAAGGCAAAAATTTCGTTATTTAGTTGTTCTATATTAAAAATTTTTAACGTAGTTAACGTCAGATTTAACCCCTCAAATTGATTAAGTATTATTACGGATTGGTATAATTACGTTAACTACAACTTACAACAAAGCCGCTAAATAAGCTGTCTCTTATACACAAATCCCTGCTAAGAAATTAGCGGGGATTTTTTTGAACTAAATCTCAATGTCATGATCAGATCTTCAAATCTTGTTTGAGGGCACATTATGATTAACGAACATACTCA
>NZ_JACJEC010000028.1:0-40518 GCF_014163875.1 Pseudoalteromonas sp. SR43-3
TGTAAGAGACGTATTACACAAAGCTATATAGAAAAAAGTTTAAAAAACTTTATTTTGAATTACGAAAAAGAGGCCGCTGGATAAAGTGGGGATCCCTCAGCCCAAAGGGTTCTTCCTAGGGGCTATTTACTCTTTGTTGCTCGGCTTTTACTTAGTCCACTAGGTTACAAACCTCGCGCCGTGATTAAATAGCCCCTAGTTTGAACAAATTTCAATCCGCAAAGTTCAACAGACCCTAAGCATTTAGGGCAATTTACTCGCGATGAGGCTTCGCCCTCACCTTCGGTATAATTACTCAAATACTTAAGTAAAACCTGACCATGTTTTAACTCCGGCGAGCTAAACTTAAAAATTTGGCTGTTATCAAAAAATACGCCGCCTTGCGCTGACGTAAAAACAGTAATCCCGCCAACAAGTAAAGGTTCAAGTGGCGTATTACTACGAGGACAATACATTTAAAATTCCTTTTTATTTATTTTCTTTTACTCAAGTGCTTTATGAATAAGCCCAACAAGCGGGCCGGGCAATGTAATATTACCTGCAAGTACAAACTCATGCGCGTCATCTGACATTTTTTGCCATGTACGGCGAATAATACCAATCCATTTTTCTTCATTGTAATCTGGTTTTGCATTGGCAAACCCAAGCATATAATGTTCAATAAATACAAGGCTTGCTACATCTTCTACTAATTGGCTGTCTGGGTTACGTTTAATATTTTTTTTAGCGACCGCATCGTACACTCGGTTTTGCTCAGCTTCACCGTAACCAGCTTGCTTCATGAGCGCAACCACGCTGCTAGCATGAAATATATAAAGTGCACTGCGCCACTGATGATAGCCCTGTTTGTTCATTTCAAAATCACTACGTGGCGACTTCCAACGCTGAATATGCTGTGCACGCACTGCAATTTGCATGAGTTCATCGGCATCTGGTTTAAAACGAGTTAACATTTCGCTCATGCGCAAGGCGTATAAACTTTCTTTTGGAAAGCTTTGTCCATTGTGCTGCTCAGTATTAGGGTCTTGGTCGTTTGCTTCATCAATTAAGGTAATTACTTTATTAAACATGACGATCATTTTTTATAATAAGTTTTAGTCATTCTAAACGCTGATAAAACAATAAACTAGTACGCCAATCAGTTACGCAGTGAAATTTGTTCAATCAAAAAGTAAAACCAAGAGTTACAGGTTATAAAAGTAAGCGCATTGATTAAGTTAACTTGGTACTATATTGAGCACAAATTAAAATAAAAAAGCGCGATAAATAATAACTAACTCGCCAATAACGGATGACTATGTTTAAAAAAAGTATTCTAGCTATATGCTTAGCGGTTGCATCGCTACCAAGCTTAGCCGACACTAACACTGATTTAAAAACCATTATTGATAACCACTGGCAAAACGCCAAAGCTGAAAAAATATTTTTTCGTACCGACCCAGACGGCTGGAAGCCAAACGGTACTTTGCCAAATTGGAGCGAGCAAGCCATTGCAAAGCGCCAAGCTTATAACAACAACGTACTAAAAAACTTAGCCAGCATTGACCCAAAAACGCTCAACAACGAGCAGCTAATGAACTACCGCTTATTTAAATATGAGCGAGAAACCGAGCAGCAAAGTTACCTTTATCAAGATAAGTATTTTCCGGTTAATTTTTTAAGTGGCTGGCATACTTACTTTGCCGAAGCACCGGCTAACATGGCATTTTTAACACCCGACGATTACAACGCATTTTTAATCAGCCTTGCCGACTACCCTCGATTTAATCAGCAAAATATTGATTTAATGAAAGAAGGTATAAAAACAGGCTTTACTCATTACTGCAAAACCTTTGAAAATTACAGCCAAAGCATTAGCGCGCATATTGTTAAGCAACCTGAAAACAGTGCCCTTTACGAGCCCTTTACACGTATACCAAACACGTTTACAGCAGAGCAAAAAGCCACATACCAAAACAAAGCAAAGGCCTTAATCAGCTCAAAAGTAGTCCCTGCTTATCAGCACTTTTACGACTTTTTTGAAAACGATTACATGCCTAACTGTAGAGCCCAGCCGGGTATTGCAAGCGTTAAAGGCGGGCTTGAGTATTACAAATATGCAGTTAATTACTACACCACAACCAATGCCACACCAAAGAAAATTCATGAGCTTGGCTTAAAAGAAGTCGCGCGTATTAAAGCGCAGATGCAAAGCATTATTGATAAAGTAGGTTTTGATGGCACTTATGCTGAGTTTTTAGAATTTTTAGCAACCGATGAGCAATTTTACGCAACAGACGCACAAGACCTGCTTGAAAAAACAGCCTTTATTACGCAAAAAATGTATGGCAAATTACCAACCTACTTTAATCATTTACCGCGTAACACCTTTACAATAAAAGGCTCAGCGAGTCGTGGCGCGTTTTATATGCCACCGGCTGATAATCGCTCACCGGGTACTTACTTTTTAGCCTCAACACCTAAACTACAGCCTTTATATAATTTAGAAGCACTTAGCTTACATGAGGCAATACCAGGGCATCATTTACAAAACGCTATTGCTATGGAGTTAAATGTACCCGAATTTAGACGCACACTTAGCCACTCTGCATTTGGCGAAGGTTGGGCACTATACACAGAGCGCTTAGGTAAAGAAGCCGGCTTTTATCAAAGCCCGTACAGCGACTTTGGTCGTTTAGGCTACGAAATGTGGCGCGCAGTGCGTTTAGTGGTTGATACAGGTATTCATGCATTTGGCTGGAGCCGCCAAAAGGCAATAGACTACTTAGCAGATCACACTGCATTGCCACAAAGCGCGGTGGAGGATCAAATAGATCGTTATATTTCATGGCCTGGCCAAGCGCTTTCGTACAAAATGGGTGAAATAAAAATACGCGAACTGCGTGCAAAAGCCGAAAAAGAGCTAGGTGCTAAGTTTGATATTCGCAGCTTTCACGACACCGTTATAGGCCAAGGCTCGCTGCCTATGGAAGTATTAGAAGACGTAATAAACGATTGGATAGAAAAACAAAAATCGGCTATTTAACATTCAAGGAGGCGGTATTATTTGCCGCCTCTTTTTAAAACCCTCTTAAACACCTCAAAACTAATCCCTACCCGCTTTTGCTTCGTAAAGTTAATGATTACAAAAACCTGAGTAAACCTATGAGCAAACGCATTTTATATTGGCTACAAAACGATTTACGAATAGACGACAACCCTATTTTAAGCGAACTTGCTACTGAGCAATGCGCGCTCGATATTGTATTTGTTATAAACCCGCACTGGTTTAAAAATAATAACTATCAACAAAAGCCGTATGGCGTGCATAAACAGCAGTTTTTAATGCAAAGCTTGTATGAACTCCAACAAGCACTTATTGAGCGCGGGCAAACACTGCATGTACTTGAAGGCGAACCTGTATCGCTTTTGAAAGCGCGTATTAATGAGCAAAATATTGATGAAGTTGTATACGGCGAGCAATTTGGCCTGTACGAGCAACGCCAAATAAACTTACTCAAAGCACATTTCCCTAATACTAAATTTGCAGGGTCGCAGCAAGACACGCTCTTTAAACAAAGTGACCTACCGTTTGATTTAAGCGAATTACCTAAACACTTTACCCCGTTTCGTAAAAAGGTAGAGGCCGCCACTAGCCCCATTTCACTTTCAACATTACCAAACGGTTTGCTCCCTCAGCCAATAACCTTGTGCGCTAAAAAACCTTTAGAGCGTATAGCAAATAATGGCGTAATGCATGGCGGGTTTAAAAGTGCGCAAACACATTTAAAGCAATACTTTTCAGGTTTACTACCAAGTACTTATAAAATAACTCGAAACGAGCTTGATGGCTTTAATAACACCACAAAATTTAGTACCTGGCTTGCTTTAGGTTGTGTAAGTGCGCGGCAAGTTTATAAAGCAGTTGAGGCGTACGAACATAGTCAAATAACAAACGAGTCTACTTACTGGATTAAATTTGAATTGCTATGGCGAGAGTATTTTAAATGGCATGCACTTAAGGCAGGTAAAAGCCTGTTTAGCTTTAAAGGCCAAAAGCAAACAAAACCCCTTACTACATTTATGCCAAACCGCTTTGCTACGTGGTGTAATGGCTCAACACCCTACCCATTAGTCAATGCCATTATGAATGAGCTTAATGCTACGGGTTATATATCAAATAGAGCAAGGCAAATTGCAGCAAGCTGCTTAGTAAACGAGCTTGGCCTTGATTGGCGATACGGCGCAGCTTATTTTGAACAGCAACTGATTGATTACGATGTAGCCGCTAATTGGGGTAATTGGCAATATATAGCAGGTGTAGGCGTAGATCCGCGTGGTGGTAGGCACTTTAATATTGAAAAACAAACGTTACAGTTTGACCCGCACGCTGTTTACATTAATAAATGGCAAGGCAATGAAAATACCAGCACGCAGCTGGATACCTTAAACGAAGTTGATTGGCCAATTTAAGCCGCCAATCAACTTTTACCAAGTAACGTTTAAAACAACTCAGCAATACCCACATTAATAGCGTAACCACCCAAGGTTAAAAACAAAAATAAACAGCCTGCTAATAACAGCGGTTTTATACCCGCTTGGCGAATAGCGCCAACATGTGTGCGTAAACCTAAAGCCACCATCGCAATGGTGAGTAATATATTATCAAACCAAACAACTGCGCTTGTAGCCACTTGAGGAATAATAGAGAGTGAATGCACACCACTTGCCACAATAAATAACACAGCAAACCAAGGGATTGTAATACCCGCTTTTTGCTCGCCGCCAGGCGCGTTTATATTTGCATGCTTTTTACTTTGCCAAAACGATAAGCCCACTAAAAATGGCGCAAGCATCATCACCCTTAGCATTTTTTCTATAACGGCGGTATCTGCAGCATTGGCGCTTACAGCTGTGCCCGCTGCAACCACTTGCGCTACTTCATGAATAGTTGAGCCTACAAAAATACCGTAAGCGTGCTCGCTCAATCCCATGTAATCAAACATGATTGGGTAGGCGAACATGCTTAACGTGCCAAACACCACCACCGTTGCCACCGCTACCGATACTTTATGCGCCTGCGCTTTTATAACTGGCTCAGTTGCCATAACCGCAGCGGCACCACAAATAGAACTACCCGCGCCAATTAATATGGTTGTTTGTTCATCAAGCTTAAATACGCGCTTACCTAGCTGCACTGCCAAAATAAATGTGCCTAACAGCATTACAACATCGGTTAATAAGCCTTCCCAGCCTACGCCCGCTACTTGCGCAAAGGTAATTCTAAACCCAAACAACACAACCCCCGCTTTAAGCAATATACTTTTAGCGTAATCAACACCTATATCGGTTTGCGTAGCAATACGCGAAAACACACTGTTACCCACAATAATGCCAAGCACTATACCAATAGTTAAAGAGCTAAATTGCGCACTTTGCATTATGGGTAACTTACTTAATGCAACAGATGCCCCCGCCAAAACCACCACCAGCAGCATACCTAACCACCAGCGCGTATCGCCATATTGCTTAGTATTAATACCCAAAGGCTGAAACCCATTTTTAATAGCGCTAAGCATAATATTCCCTCAATTGAACAACGTTAAACTGTTGACTTCATTTTAAGAAAGCGCAAAATATAACTCCAATACATTAAAATCATGATTCGATAACTTAAAGTTATGTAATTTGAGAGGCACAATGAACTTGCATGCACTTCGGGTGTTTTATACGGTAGCAAAGCTTGGTAGTTTTTCAGGCGCAGCTGAAGCGCTTTTTATAAGCCAACCGGCTGTATCTAAAGCGCTAAAAGAGCTTGAGCACCAATTAAATATTCAACTTATAGAGCGTGCATCTAAAGGCAAAAAACTTACCTTAAGCGAGGGCGGCCAAGCCTTGTATGATCATGCACGTAGCATTTTTGCCATTGAAAAAGCCGCCATAGAAGATATTAAATCACGCACAGGGCTTAAGCGTGGCACGCTCGTTATAGGCACTAGTACAACCATTGCCAGCTATTGGCTACCGCCCTACTTAGCTAAATTTTGCGCGCAGTACCCTGATATAAAAGTAGAAGTACAAGTGGCTAATACAGCGCAAATTGAGCACGCCCTACTTGAATGCACTATCGATTTAGCACTGGTTGAAGGCACACCTACCGAGCCGCATATTATAAGTAAGCACTGGCAAAACGATTTAATGAGTGTTGTTATACCGAGTAACTTTAAGCCCACGAAAGACTTAAAAGCATGGTTAAACAATCAATTTTGGCTACTGCGCGAGCCGGGCTCGGGTACTTTAGAAATGTCGGTAAAGTTATTAGCCCAACATGGCGTAATAGCAGAGCGCAGTATGCAATTGGGCAGCAACGAAGCCATAGCAAGGGCCGTCGCTCAAGGAATGGGCGTGGCTTTATTGCCAAATGTAGTTACTGAGGATTTAGTGCAGCTAGGCAAATTAACACGCCTGAGCCAAAAAAATAACGAGCAACTCTCTCGGCCTCTTTATCAACTGCATTATAAAGACAGACCGTCTTCACATGCTGCGCAAGCGTTCGAAAAAAGCTTGTTTAGTGAATAATGTTTGATCTGAGCTGTAAGCCGAGTAAGAAAACGGTTGTGTAACATTAATCGCTTATTGTGGTGTTACCTTAATTTATTATATATAAGCCAACTAGTTGAACCCATTGAAAGTACTAATAAATGAAGAACCAATGTTTCACGATTAAATTCACTAAATAAACTGAGTAAAAAAACTGGAAGTATGCTTAAGATTAAAACTACAGGTAATTTAAATAAATTTAACTTTTGGAGTAATAAGCTAATAGGTAATCCGTAAATGAACATTAAAGGATAAAAATAAAATAAACTTCCCACCCCTATTGATACACCAAAACCAACACCTGAAATTAATGAACTCACAGAAGTATAGTTTTCGATACCCGCATAAAAATAACAAAAACCAAGTACTGGTAATGCAATTAAAGGACTAAGAATCGCAGCAATCAAATTTTTACGTAGATCCTTAGACATATTAAGACATACCACAACGAGCTTGTAGATTAATTCGTTTTTTATTTGTTTTAATTGATATACAAACCATAGCTGAATTCCTATTTTGGCTCAGCCAAAGAGGTAAATTTTGGCCTTACACATTAAAGTACCAAGAGACTAGTTATATGAGTCCAGCAGCTACCTCATAAACCTATTTGCTAAATCGGTAAACCAAATACGAGCAAGCTGAATTTACAAACCCTGAGTTAAGTCTTGCGCTAACGTACCCGTTGGCTTTTCAATTACGCGTACCAACTCTTCGCCATTTTGTTTAACAATAAACGTTGGCGTGTATTGTAAGTCGTGAGCCTGTGCAATGCCTGCATCGTCTTGCTTGTTGTAACCTACGGCCACATAGTCAATGCTTGCAAGTTGTACTTTCGATGCATCAAGTAACTTAATGAGTTTTGGCACTTCGCGTTCGCTGTCGTGGCACCACGTACCAAATAATACAATTAGCTCCTTGCCTTCTAGCTTTTGCATTAATGAAATGTCTTGTGCTGTTGGTGTATACGCCTTGTATTGCTCGTTAAACTTGTCGTAGTCGCTTAGCAGTGCTTGCGTACTTATCTCGCCCGAAAATGGCGCTGTAGCAGCGCAGCTTACAAGCGGCATGCTTAAAGCGCACAGTAAAATTAATTGTTTAAACATAAGGTTGCTCTTAATTTAGGTATTAATTTAGGTATTAATTTAGGTATTAAACGACTATACCCAATATTGAGTGTGGAGTGAACAACTCAAAACCGTTACTTTTTATCCATAAAAAAGTTAACTTGCGATAAGTTAGTTAAATATTCTCGCCTTACGTTTTTATTCTCAGCTAGCTTATCTAAATCACCAATTAGGGTAACTAGTTTATTATGAGAATGGCTGCTTGTTTTTTTAAACTCGTCTTGCTTTTCATCGCTCTCAACACGCTCTTTTTTATTCATGTTGTAGCTGTTTTCGTTTTCTTCAAGCCAAATATCGTCAATTAAACGAATGTCACTTTTGCTAATGGTTTGTTCTTGCATCGCCATTTGCAGCTCGTATTGATTGGTTTGCGGATTAAACTCAAACATTTTTGTATCAACATCAACCTCGTGAGACTGAACAAGCCCCACAAGTTCTTTATTTTTAACCGCAGTACCTACGTTATAACTCTCTTCTTTGTTGTAGTAATCAGGGCGACTGTATTGATAATCAAAGTGGCTACTTACATTTTTACTTTGCGTTACACCGCTAAGCTCCCCTAATTGGCTTTGTTCAGTCGCTTGGCTTAGCTCAATTGTACTTTTAGGTTGATAGTCGCCGTTATCAAGCGCATAAGAAAATGTAGCATCAAAATCAGCGAGCTTAGAAATCCCCGCTCCTAATGTATTCGGCGCCTTATTACCAAGCCCTTGGTAACGGGTATCGTTTGTAATCATGTTATCAACCAAATCGGCAACCATAGCGCGCCCGTCATTAAATTGCTGTTCTGCAAGTGACTCCAAATTGCTATAACGCTCAGCAGCCGACGACATACTCGCAAAAGCGCCTTTAAACAATGCAAAACCTTGTTGCATTGCCTCATCGCCACTTTTACCAAATGCAGATGTTTTATCATCTTTAGTACTGTTTACTCGGCTATCTTCTAGGCTTTGATCTAGCGACGCTAAATACCGCTGCATTTGCTGCGTGTCTTTAGCGCCAATGGTTGACATACCGAGTGCAAAATCAATGTCGTTTTGCCCACCTGCGGCTGTAAACACAAGTGCTTGCTGGTTTGATGCTTCATCAATGGAGTAACTCAAATCAAGCGTGTTCTGGGCAGTATCAAGCGCATCGTTTTGCGTTGTCGAAAACGACACATTAAAACCGGCTAACTGCTCACTATTAAAGCCCGCTAAAAAATCTAAGCTCAAGTCTGTTTGATTTGGCACTATAAGAGGGTTGAATGAATTTTCACTCACTTTAAAAAACTCATCAGCCATTTCGCCAACACCCGCCATAACCTGCGTTAAAGCGCCATGTTCAGCCTCAGATAAATTGCCATTAACTTCGTAACTTATGCCAAAGCCATCTATCGCTTCACCGGTTTCTTCGTCATAACCTTGCGATGAGTTAAAGGTAATGTTTATAACATCACCCTCTTTAGTTTTTACCGAGAGCTCAAACAGGTAGTTATCGTCATCCTCGTATTTTGCGCGATTAAGGCTTTCCATGTATGGATTAAGTGAGCGCTCAACACGTTGCTGGCTTGAGGCTAAAAACGTTTTTTGCTCATGCCCAAGCTGACCTAAACTCGATAAAATATCGCTGGTATTAGCATAAGCACTCTGAATATTTTTAACTGATGTATTTAATCGCTCAATTAATTGGGTGCTGTTTACGTTTTTTAATAACCCCTCATGCTGAGAGCTTATTACGGTGCGCAGGGCGAGTTCTTCATCGGAGAGTTTATAGTTAAGCATGCTCGGCGTGCTTGAAATAGTAAATAACGAGGTAAGTTGCTGCTGTAAAACGTCCTCTACTTTTTGATTACTGGCTAGTGTTTCATCAAGAGTTTCATTATTTAACTGGCTTAATAACCCATCTGTTATTTTTGGCGCGTTAGATTGTAAATCATTTATAGCTTGAAGGTCGCTACCGGTTAGTAGTGAAGGACTCACAGAGCTTTGGTTAGCGTTATTAACTGATTGGGCAAGTAAAGTGCTTAAATTAGCGTGGCTGCCAAGTGCATTATTAACCATGATTATCCTTAATCGCTAAACCCTATTAAGTAATTTATCGGACGCAGCATTAAAAGCTTTAGCTTAAGGAGGTATTTTTTACCTACTATTTATACAAACAACCCATTAATAAATTAAATAAGCATAAATCTAAATCGAATAAGCGTAGGTCGGATAAGCGCAGCGCCATCCGACAATTCACCAATTCACCAATTCACCACTCTATTTATCTACTACCCACCTGACTATTAAGGGCTATTCTGTTCGCTCATTACTCTTCATTTGTTTCTTTTATTCTTTGTACTAAAAAGTCGACCGCCGCTTTTACCTTTGGTACTAAATAGCGCTGCTTTTGATACAACAAATAAACCGCCATAGTCGCATTTTGGCTTATCGCTAATTCATGCTCAAACTTAAGCTCTTGCAACTGGCCAGACTCAAGGTATGAGTCGAGCGCCCACCGAGTTGACATTAAAATGCCCTCGCCATTACACGCTTTTTTAGCCAGCCACGATCCGTTATTTGAAATAGCGACCGCAGGCCCAGAAACGTCGTGCCATTGCTCATCCACTTTACATAACCAAGGCGTTGGCCCCGCTGGCGTTTTAAAATAAAGACCACTGTGGCCCTTTAATTCCATAACATTAGTAGGTACACCGTATTTTTGTAAATAGCAGGGTGACGCAACAGGAATAAAGCCGTTATCCATTAGTTTTATTGCTAGCACGCGTTCATTTGGCGCATAGCCACCGCGAATAGCAATATCAACATCGTCACGCCCAAGTGTAGACAACTCATCACTTAAGCTAACATCTAATATAATTTCGGGGTATAGCGCGCTAAATTCATCAAGCAGAGGCAGTAGTATTTTGTCACCAAAACTCACCATTGAGCTTATACATAATCGCCCCATTGGTGTTGTTTGATAACTGCGCACAGTTTCATGGCTTTGCTCTAGCTGATTTAATATTTGCTGAACATCGTTATAGTAAATTTGCCCAACTTCGGTCAATTTAACTATGCGGGTCGAGCGCTTTAAAAGCGTCGCCCCTAGGCTTTTTTCTAAATCAGCAACTCGCCTCGACAACGACGAAGGCGGCACATCAAAAGCTTTGGCGGCTTTGGTAAAACTGCCCGTTTCAACCACCTTAATAAAATACCGTATGGCTTTTAGTTGATCCAAGTCGCCTCTCCATTAAATAAAATGCTTTATTGTCTTAAAGACAAAAGTGATTCGCATTTTCTCCTATATATAAGCAAATTAAAACAAGTAATAATGTACTCAACCTAAAGACAGGGACTTAAATTGCATTTTTTGGCAATGAGTATCTTCACGTTAATAATGGAAAGCTGACTTATGATTACTATGCACGGTTTTGCTGCTAGCAACTATTACAACCTAGTTAAACATGTACTTTTACACAAACAACTGCCATTTAAAGAACACCTTGTTTACGGCGGTAGCGAAGAGTTATTAGCAATCAGCCCTGCAGGCAAAGTGCCTGCAATCACAACAGCTAACGGCCTTAATATTTCTGAGTCGAGTGTTATTTGCGACTTTATAGAAGAGTCGTACCCACAAACCCCGCTATATCCTAAAGATGCAGGTGAGCGCGCAGTTGTACGTCAAATTATGAAAATGGCAGAGCTTTATTTTGAACTGCCAAGCAGACGGTTTATCCCTTATGTATTTTCAGGCGCTGAAGTACCTGAAACCACTAAAGCCGAAGTACGCCAAGTATTAACGCGTGGCGTAACCGCTTTGAGTAGCGTGTGTAAGTTTTCACCTTGGATTGCAGGCGAGCAATTTACAATGGCAGACATTTACGTTTATTACGTAAACACCATTGTTAGCGCCTTTGGCTCAAGCCAGCTTGATTGGGATGTACTTGCACAAGTACCCGGCATGAAAGAGTGGAACGAATCAATGAGCCAATTAGCCATTACCCAAAGCATAGAGGCCGATCGGCAATCAAATATGGCTGAATTTATGCAAAAAGTGAAAGCGCAAATTCAAGCAGCCAACGCTAAATAACGCGTAGCTACAAAAGTATCTATTCTAATTTTTAATTACTAAGACAGATCGCCAATACAATAATGCTATTGGCTTAACAAATTTAATTCTTTGCAGGAGACACCTATGACAGATAAAAATATCCAACTGACTTCAACTATCAGCGAAGACAATAAACTTACACTTGCCTTAAAAAACATCGAGATGCCAAAGCCAAATGCCGATGAAGTGGTTATTCGTATTGAAGCTGCACCATTAAACCCATCAGACTTAGGCGTTTTATTCAGCGCAGCTGATATGTCTACTGCAAAGCAATCGGGTACTGATGAAAATCCAGTAATTACTGCCGATGTTCCAGCTCAATTTATGCCATCACTTAAAACTCGTGTTGGAAAAGCAACCCCTGTAGGTAATGAAGGCGCAGGCACCGTAGTAGCTGCGGGGTCATCACCTGCTGCACAAGCATTAATGGGTAAAACCGTTGCAGTAATTGGCGGCGGTACGTATCGTCAATTTATATGTGCCAATGTACAAAGTTGCCTAGAGCTAAAAGAAGGGACTACTGCTAAAGAAGGTGCATCATCTTTTGTTAACCCACTTACCGCACTAGCAATGGTAGAAACCATGCGCGCCGAAGGCCATAAAGCCATTATTCACGCCGCAGCGGCCTCTAACCTTGGCCAAATGCTAAACCGTATTTGCATTGCCGATGGCGTTGATTTAATTAATATTGTTCGCAAACCAGAACAAGAAAAATTACTGCGCGATATGGGTGCAAAATATATTGTTAACTCAAGCAGCGACACTTTTCTTGCTGACCTAACAGCTGCAATAATCGAAACCGGTGCAACTATAGCGTTTGACCCTATTGGTGGCGGCCAACTAACAAGTGACATTCTTAACTGTATGGAAGTTGCAGCTGCGCGCGATATGAAAGAGCACACAATTTATGGCTCTGATACATTTAAACAAGTGTACATTTATGGCGCACTAGACCGCGGCCCTATTACACTAAACCGTAACTTTGGTTTTGCATGGGCTGTAAACGGGTTCTTGTTATTTAATGCCTTAGGTAAATTAGGCACAGATACAGTAATGAAAATGCGCAAACGCGTTGCTGATGAAATCACCACTACATTTGCGAGCAACTACACGCACGAAGTGTCATTAGCTGAGGTATTACATTTACAGTCAATCGCGGCTTATTCTAAACAAGCTACCGGCGAAAAGTACTTAATTAAACCTCAAGCTTAATTAAATATTCTTCGTTAAAAATTAAAAAGCAGATGCTAATTAGGTATCTGCTTTTTTACGTTTAAATATACGCACTCTACTATTGCTAGGTTTGCAGTTAACGCGTCCTTAAAAGCCTGTCATAAAACCATCACAAAAACGTAATTTACTGAATGTTTACACATTGTTTGCACCTTTTATTCTTATAGTTTATCCACTTTAATAAAATAATAAGCGTGCCTACATGAATATAAAACCTTTTATATTTTATTCAGTTATTGCCTCTACTACATTATTGTATGGCTGCGGCGGTGCTGAGCAAACTACCGACACTAGCACAGAGCAAAGTACTGATTCATCATCAACAATCACGTCAACTGGCTTAGTTATAAATGAAATTGTCGCAAGCCCAAGTGATACCTCCTACGATTGGATTGAGCTATATGCCACTGAAGATATAGCCGATTTGTCGGTATTTTCACTTGTTGATGATAACGCCGACAGAGAGCCTCAAGCATTACCCGCAGTAGCGCTTTCGCAAGGTGAGTTTATTGTTATTCAAGCCATTGATGAAACCGACACACCGCCCGATAATGGTTATTACGTTACCTTTAAACTAGGTAGCGACGACGCTGTTACGCTTTATGAAAATAGCACTGCGGTGTCTGTACTTGATTGGGAAGAAGGCGAAGCCGCTGAAGGTTTTAGCTACGGCTTATACACCGACGGCACCGGCACCGCGCAAACATTAAAACCAACACAGGGCGCAGCTAACCAAACAGCCGACACCTCAACACTTGTTACCACGCTAATTGCTGAAGATGCCCCACTGCGTATAAACGAAGTAGTAGCAAAAGACAGCAGCGGCTCCGAGGACTGGATAGAGCTGTATGTAACAAGCAGTAGCGATGTTTATTTAGCTGACTACACACTAAGTGATGACAATAACGAGCAATTTGCCCTACCCGACATTACTTTAGCGCCCGGTGAGTTTTATCGTATTTACGCCAGCACCGATGATTTAGGCGACCTCCCAAGCGTAGCGTTTAAATTAGGCTCAAGCGATACCGTAAACCTTTACAGTAACAATGTAATTATAGAGCAGTTATCGTGGAAAAAAGGCCAAGCCTTGAGTGGTTACAGCTATGGCCGCTACCCAGATGGCAGCGATGCAACAGCGGTATTAACTCCAACAGAGCTTAGTCAAAATAGCAAAGCAACTCACGGACCACTCGTTATTAACGAAGTGGTGGCAAGCGCTGCAGACGATGGCAACGACTGGTTTGAGCTATACAATAACAGCGAAAATACTATTAACTTAGCCAACTACCAAGTTATTGATGAAAGCGACGACATAGACCCAGTAACCCTGCCCGACATAGATTTATACGCAGGCCAATACATTACTATTTATGCCACCGATGAAGATCCAGGTACTTACTACGTACCCTTTAAACTAGGTAAAGAAGACGAGTTAAGCTTAATACTCAACGATGAAGTAATTGACTACATTGATTGGGACGAAAGCGATGTAGCCACAGGCTTTAGTTACGGCCTAAGTAACAGCACCGACTTTACTCATGCGTTTTTAACCCCTACTCCAGGTAGCGAGAATACCGTTGCAACCGCATTTACACCCACAGCTGTTAATACGCTTTCTATTACAATTACCGACGAAAACTGGCAAGACATTCTAGATAACCCACTTGATGAGGAATATCACGAAACTGCTATTACTTTTAACGGTGTAACACTCGATAGCGTGGCTATTCGCACTAAAGGCGGCTCAAGCTTAAGCAGTGTTGCCAACTCTAGCAGTGACCGATACAGCTTTAAGGTCGACATTAACGAATACGTGTCGGGCCAAAAGTTTTTTGGGCTAAAAAAATTCACACTGCAAAACTCGTTTAACGACCCGTCGTACATGCGTGAAGTAATTGCCTACGACCTAATGGACGAAATGGGCGTACCAACGCCTGAGCATGCTTACGTTAACTTTTATGTAAACGGCGAACTATTTGGTTTGTACTTAATGGTAGAAGCCATAGATGGAGAATTTGTAGAAAAACACTTTGCCAACAGTAACGGCGATTTATACAAGCCTGATGGCACAGGCAGCGATTTACTATGGCTAGGTGACGACATACAAAGCTACACCGACATAAACTTACAAACTAACGAAGAGAGCACCGATAACGGCGCATTTATTAACTTTGTAGAATCGCTCGATGACGGCGAAACCAGCGCCATAGAGGTAGATACGCTTTTACGATATATGTCGGTTAGCACTTCGCTTTCTAATTTAGATAGCTACCACGGTACGCTTGCTCATAACTATTATATTTACGATGACGATGGCGTATTTAGCATTTTGCCATGGGATTTTAACGAGTCATTTGGCACCTTTAACATGAATTGTAATGGCGTAGATGTAAGAGAGCTCTACATTGATGAGCCAGTAAGCGGCGCATTAAATGAGCGCCCGTTAATTGCTAATGTATTTGCCGAGCAAAGCAACCTTGATGTGTACCACAGTTACTTAACGCAACTTATTAATGGTTCACTTTCAAGCGACACATTTAGTGCCCGCGTAAATGAAATAGCCGACTTAATCCGTGAGCACGTACAAAACGACCCCACTAGTTTTTACGGCTCAGATTACTTTGAGCAAAACCTAACCTCTACTACGGGGCAGTTTTACGGTTTAACGTCGTTTATGCAGTACCGCGTAGCAAATATGACCGCGCAGCTTGATGGCACATTGCCTTCAGCCGGCGACGGCAGCGGCTTTTGCTCTAGATAAACAACCCATCCTTCATGCAGTGCCAGCACGCTGGCACTGCACTCTGTAACTTTGCAATTTAATAATCTGAGAAAATTATGACAATTCAAGCACGTTTAAAGGATGAACTTTTTGAAAAGGATACTTCAATTGCACCTGTAGCAATTACTGCAATAAACACTAAAAATAAGCAGGCCCAACCTGAAAAGCCAACCGCTGATAGCCCATTATCAACATTAATTAACGAGCTACTCACCCCGTTTGAAGGCTACGGATTAAAAGATCTTAATAACGCCAACTTAATGAACCGTGTAGACAGCAAGTTTATGCTGCCACTGTCTTTTTTACCTGAGCTACTAACTCACTTACATGGCCAATACCGTGTGCTTGATATACAAGGTAAGCGTTTATTTTCTTACTATAATCAGTACTTTGATACGCCCGAGCTTGATTTATACAAAGCCCACCATAACGGTAAGCTTAATCGATACAAAGTGCGCCAAAGACGCTACGTTGATACCGCCACCGAATACCTAGAAGTAAAACTAAAAAACAATCAAAGCCGTACGGTTAAAACACGTATCAAGCTCGAAAAAAACAACGAGCAAGCTCATTGTACTGCATTTATGAAAGAACAAATGAAAAACAGCTTTGCACATTTAAACGTAACCCAACAAAGCGGCTATAACCGAATAGCCTTAGCCAACGAAGAAAAAGCCGAACGCTTAACGCTTGATTTTAACCTGTGGTACAACACCCCAAAAGGCGATAACAAAATAACCCTACCGGGCTTTTTTATTGCCGAACTTAAGCAACGCAAAAAAACAAAACACTCGCCATTTTATAAGCTGATGAGCAAACACCACATATTCCCTGCCTCGTTTAGTAAATACTGCATTGGCTGTGCTTTGCTCTACCCCGAGCGCTTAAAAGTAAACCGCTTTAAACCCGTTTTAGCCCGTTTAAAACACCTTAACCGCACTAACCCGCTTTTACCTTTAGAGAATAATTAAAATGACAAAATTAGATCTTATTTTTCTTTCCCGTTTTTTAGTAAACATCCTATCGCTGGCTGTACTTTGCTATGGCTGTTACTTTCGCATAAGTAAAAATGCAGTGGTGGCAGGCTCGTTTATTTTATTTGGCGTAGGCGTTTTTATTATTACCTTTTTGCTGCATGGCGTTGATATGTCAATGGAATTTGCATTTGGTCTATTTGCGGTATTTACCATGCTAAGGTACCGCACTGAGTCTATTTCGATTAAAGAAATGACTTACTTATTCCTCGTTACCGCCATTGCTTTACTTACCTCTGTAGGGCAAATGAGCTTAATTGAGCTAAGTATTCTTAACGGCATAATTTGCTTAATTGCCTTTGTAATTGACTCAAGCATATTTGTAAAACGCTACGAAGTACAAAGCGTTTGCTACGAGCGCATAGAAAACATAACCCCGCAAAACCAAGCCACACTCATCAACGATTTAAAACTGCGCACAGGCCTAAACGTAGTTGCTGTAGACATAGAGCACATCGACTTTTTAAAAGATGTAGCTCAACTTAAAGTGAGCTACTTAGCCGAAAAACAAACAAAGGTAGCCTAACATGACCTCTAAACTAACTATTTCTACCGTGGCGCTTTCAACACTTTGTTGTTTTGTTAGTAACGCAAGCTTTGCCAAAATTAACGACGATATAGATTTAAGCGGCTATATCATGCTCGACTACAACAAGTTTGATACCTCATTATTAGAGGAGCAATACGACAGCAGCAGCTCAGAAAGTACCTCAGAAATACGCCGCGCTCGCCTAAGTTTTAAATCAGACATAAGCAAAGACTGGAAAAGTAAATTTCAGCTTGGCTTTGCCGATGGCGAAACCGAAATAAAAGACGCCTACCTAGTATACTCAGGCTGGAAATATGCTGATTTAACCATAGGCCAGCAAAAAGAAGGTTTTGGCCTAGAAAAACTAACCAGCTCTCGTAATTTATTAATGCTTGAACGCAGCATGATAAGCGAAGCGTTTTCGCCAGGGCGAAGTTTAGGTATTAGCTTTTCAGGAGAGATAGCCTCAGTAAATTGGCAACTTGGTTATTATCAGCCCGACGAAGACGAAGCAACATCAGCTATTACAGGGCGGGTAGCCTGGGTGCCATGGCAGCAAGATACCAACCTATTACACTTAGGCGTCGCATTTAGTGAGAGGCAGTACGACGGTAACGAATTTAGAGTAAATGAGCCACTTGAAGTTTATACCGCCGACTCATTAATAGAAGGCGATAAAATTAATGCCGATAACCTCTCGCAGCAAGGTATAGAGCTGTTATGGATTAAAGACAGATTGACCATGATGGCCGAGTGGCAACAAGCACAAGTAACCAGTATTGAAGAGTCAACCAATGATTACGAAGGCGGCTATTTGCAATTTGGTTATCAGTTATCGGGCGGATACCGCAAGTATAAAAACGCAAAACTAGGCGCAAGCTCAGAGCCAGGCTGGGAGCTCACTGGCCGCTATAGCTTACTTAAGCTTAAGCAAGAAAACCAAGACGCAAAAACCTACTCCCTTGGTGTTAACTACACCGTAAACAAAAACATAAAGTTTATGGCCGACTACATTAAAGCCGACTACTTTGAAGCGGGTGGTACTATCACATCGGGCAATGCAATCTCATTAAGGCTGCAATGTTCGTTTTAATGCGTTTGCGTGTTAAGCCAGTTAATCTAAAACTATAAAGCCCCTGTGTTAAACGTTACGTTTAACACAGGGGCTTTATAGTTACTTAGTAAATAATATTTAAGTTAGTTTTTAAATACTAATTACCAGCGCCTGCAAATTGTATTGGGTAATCCATATCGCCGCTGCGGTTAATACTGTTACACAGGTTTTTATTAAAACTGGTCAGTGATGGGTCGATGGTGTGCTCATTCACTACAATACCGTCACTTCGCCTTTTAACCTCAATAGATCCGATTGTTTTAATCGCTGATAAATTATCGCCTACGTTTTTAAATATAAAATACTCTATGTGTTCAGTAATAGACACCGCGTTTTCGATATCTCCCTTAACGGCAGGCACTTGGTAGTTAACACTATTACACGTTAAATCATAAACTTTTACTAATTCTAGCTCGTCAGCTCCTTGCACATCAGCAATAACTTTAATCGTGGGCTGCGCTGCTGTTTCAAGTAAGTATTGTGTTTCACTCATTTTGCTTAAAGAAAACGAATCAACGCTTTTAGCTATAGAAAAGCCCGATAATAAAGTAAAAACTAAAAACACTGCCCTATTAAAAAACACCTATAAATACCTTATTTCTAAAATTTATTTGCTTAGTATTACCATAACACTAAGAGAGGTTCTAAATATAACCTCTAAACAGCTAAAACAACCTCACTTATATTCTTTCTCATTCAAGCTTGAAACAGGGCTTTATATAAGGCGAGGCTTTGATAAGTGAATTTCCAATAGGAAGTTGGAATATTTCCCATTCAATGCTGGAATTGAGCTTATTTCTCAATTAACGCTGGAAGGGATCACCCGTACGTTGCTAGCCACTCAAGTACATTAAAGGTTTAAGGATATAGTTAATTTGATAGGCGTACTCTGGCAAACTTCGCTAGTGCGACATCAGCAGGCACTGGTAAACCTCGAAGTATGAAGTCAAAATTTGACTCCTTTGACCCAAAAATTGTTGGCTAAAATAGGCGACGCAGGAGCAAAAGCCCACTGTTTTTAGTCCTTGTTGATTTTCTTGTTAGCAGTACGATAACTCAAACTCTGAATTATTTAAAATACTCTCGATAAGTTTCTGATAGCTATTGGGATTACAAACATAACCAGAATAGTTTTTGTTATTAAAACTAAATTGATGGAGAGAAGAAAGCACAATTTTTTGACTATGCAGATACTCCTCAAATGAGGTAAGACTCACGGCAGAACAAGAAAAATTAAAGAGACCATTTATTGATAATTCAGTTATTACACCTTCAGATACTTGGGTATAAAACCACTGTAATTTAGAAAGATGATTACTAAGATCTCGTAAACACAAAGATACGGCTTTCTCGGCTGTTTTCGATGAACTTTTGACCAAGGCATTAGATGGAAGATGAATTACACTCCCAATAAAATTTCCTGATTTTTCCTCGATACCTATTTCTAACACTGAACTTTCCTGTACTGCTAACGCTTTGCCAAGGGGCAAATGCGAACGTTGTTGGGCGAAGCCCAGTGAGTATTTGTCCCAGCCGCGCTTTTTGCGGCGAACTTTGGCAACTTGTTAGGTTCCGGTTTTAGGGATGTTACATTTGATCATAAACCAATTCTTTTCGCTTTCGTTAAGCATAGCGAACCCCATATTTTCTTCGCCGAAATGGCAAATTCTTGTTTTTGATGGATTTCCAAAAGAAAAATAGCCTTCTCGACGCTTTCCGCTGTCTTCATAAGAAAATGCCTTCATGACAAACCAAACACCATCAAAGTACTGAAACCAAATTAATTTGATTCCTTTACTTTTAGCGAATGAAATGAATTCATCAAGTCGGCCATCAGAAACTTCTACTTTCTTTTTAGTCCCTTTCATTGAAACGACATTTACCGGCAAATTTTTACCATCATCTTCATCTATCCACTGAACAAGCTCAAATTTTCCTTTCTCAGCCAACTTAATCAAATGCTCTAAGCTACTATGATGTTTCGACAAAAAGCCTTCTGCTCTTTTTTCTGCCTTGTTTTTGAAAGGATTATACTCGTCAGAACACCCCAGCACTAAAAAACCAACAGCAAGAATCGTGAGTAATCTCATAGGAACCTAACACTTTAGTATTTATGCGACACGCAGTTTGTGTTGCATAATCGCTTGTTGGACTGAGGCGCTACCTGCTCGGTGTGTCAGAGTTGGTGTTGTTTATGCTATGGGAATTTGCTTTTTAGAGGCTCTAGCTAAATCAGCTAATTTAATAAGCTTACCTATTATAATTTAAGCTTTCCCTGCATTGCTCAGCGTTTATTATTTATTCATTAAACCGAATGTTTAACCGTTAAGCAAGGATATTTTTCGCTCGCACAGTCGCTATTAGCCTGAGCAATTAAGCAGGTTAACTTTTTGATTTGATGCAGCAAGCAAGGCTGCTAACTCGCTCGCGCTATTTTATTTATCGCCTCATCTAAATTCATCACACCAATAAATCGTAAGGTCCCCGTCTTGCATGACTGGCAAGGCCAATAGGGTATTAATCGTTCTTGCTCTACCTTCGGCTTCACCGCTTTGCATGGGGATGCTGATACTTGAGCCTTTATTAACCCTAACTTTCGCTTGCGACATGCATTAGCTAAAAAGCCATAGTGGCGAATGCGCATAAACCCTTTGGGCAATACATGTTGTAAGTAGCGCCGTAAAAATTCATCACAACTCAGAGTCATGACTTTATCGCGGTTGTTATCTGCATAATCGCGGTATTTAAAGCTCACTGTTTCTTCAGTCGCTGACACTAATCGCGATTCTGACATCACGCCTTTTCGGGTATAACGTGCAAGGTAACTGACTAACTTTTCACTGTACGTTAAACAGGCTTTGCTATACACACACCATTTGGTTGGTGTGCTTTTTGACTCGCTCTGGAGAGCTTGCGAATAGCGGGATCTTTAAAAAAGATATTCAGCTCATCATCAGTAATTAAATCGAGTGGTTTATTAAAATAATGGCTGAGTTTAAGTAAATGCTCGCAGTAACTTTTACAGGTACTTTGTGAATAACCAAGATAGGCTATTTCAGTTTTGACTTGTTCAATGAGTGTATTCATGACTTACCTCCAAATATGGGATAACCCCAAGGTAAGTGTGGCTCAAATGGTCAGAATAGGATCTCCGCGTAGCGGCTTAGTTCAACAATTTAATAGTGCGCTCGTCGCGCATATTTCTGCCGACTTAGCGCTCATTTATCTACTTTATATAGTTTTAGCAAATTACCTAAGGTATTACTATCACTAAGTTTTCTAAAGTTTTTAGGTGAAGTTAATAATCCAATTTGCGCGCAGCGCGCATTTTCATGAATATATGCGCAAAAAGCAGTTTGACCAATCAATTAACTACTATATTTAGCCAATCTCAATAACTGGTTTTCGCTCATAACCGCCTTAGAACATTTGCATTGCGACATTTATCTTGGCCGCTAACACCGCTCTATTAATATGAGGTACAACAATAAACCGCTATCCATACAGTAATAAACCAAAAAAGATAAAGTATAGAATTTTAGTTGGGAATCTCTGTTTAATTAGTTTAAGCCTAAAAACAAAATTCTGTCCCCTATGAAAAGAACCCAAATAAGGAACGGAAGCACCATCTCTGCAACCTCCGCCATATATGGCTCCTTATTCCAGATGTGTGACAAACCATTCCAAAACCGAATGAGAAAGAACAAAAAGATCCTCTTTGATCAAACTACTCAATAATTGTACTAAATAATGCAATTAGTCATAAATCTGTAACTTTGATCCGCGATAATCTCTATCCGATAAATGAATAGACTCAAGAAGATTAAGTAAGATGAGTACACCCTTAGTGCAACTAACATTTGCACTGCAATCATTTGATGATTCTATGTCTGCGGCGATGAGCCACGCTATGGAATATGAAAAGCTATCGCTAAAAGCCAATGCTGCGCATAACATTACGCTGCAGTGTGTGTTGCCTGATGGCGCAAATGAGAGCGATGTTATTTCACTAAGTGCAACGCAGCCCAGTGCGCGTGGGGCGCAGTATTTTACTGAAAAAACGCTGAGCAATGCAGACCTTGAATCTGGTACTGTAAATCTTACTTTAAGTAACATTACACAAAGCCAGTGTTTTGTAGTGCAAATGATGCTGCACGGAAAAAACACGACCTTAAAAGAAAGCCAGCAACTCGATGTGTACATTAAAGCATTTGAGCAAGGCTATATTCCTGAGCAAATAAAAACTGAACATACCAAGTCACAGGGCGTTCGTAGCTACTTTGCAAGTATGGGCTCTACGTTTTTATCGCTGTTTTAATGCAAACTGCACTTAAATTACGCGACACTACTTATAAGTTGTTAGGGCGTGTTGAACTTTGGTGGGTGAATTTACAGCAGTATGTTTGGTTTTTAGGCAAGGCAGAGCCTATGTAGTGTGGTTACTCCCCATAAATAGGCGATAATGCAGCATAAATACCAAACATGCACTGCCCTTTGGGTTCTTTCTAGGGACGATTAACTCTTTGTTGCCTACATGGATGTAGGTAAGGGGCGTGAGCAGGACGCGGAAGCTTTGCTCGGTTTTTACTTATTCTTACATGGATGTAAGCCAGTAGGGTAACGCAGGAGCAGTTACCGAGCCCACTAGGTTACAAACCTCGCGCCGCGATTTAATCGCCTCTAGATTGAACAAATTTCAATCCACAAAGACCAACACGCCCTAGTCTGCAAAACTTACTTTACCCATAGTAACTCCCGCAATACCTTGTGCGGTGTTACTTAGGTGTTGCTGCTCTCCGGCTAGGCATTCGTTAGCTAAAATAGCAAATAACACAGCCTCTTTTGCATCAGGGTTAATACCTAAATCGTCGGTATTTTTAAAAGCCTTAATACGTGGGCAAAGCGTTGTAAGTTGCGCCATTAGTAATGGGTTATGAATACCCCCACCACTTGCATACACCACACAATTTTGTGCGCGCTCTGCACACTCGTTTAATGCATTTGCTATAGCGGTTGCTGTAAAGGTATTTAAGGTGGCCATTACATCTTCATGGCTTAAGTGCTGTGTATTTGTAAGCTGCTGTGCGGTGTTTAAATACGCTAAGTTAAATACCTCAGGCCCTGTGGTTTTAGGCATTGGGAGTTTAAAAAATGCGTTATTACACAATGCATTTAATAATGGTGTATTTACCTTGCCTGCTTTAGCTATTTTTGCGCCATCGTCATAATGCATATCTTTAAAATGTTGCTGTACGTAGGCATCCATAATGGTATTACCGGGGCCAATGTCGGAGCTAAACACACGGTTTGCATCACCATTTTTGGGTAAAAACGTTAAGTTAGCTATGCCGCCCATATTTAGCAAAATCCGACTCTCCACAGCGCTCGAAAAATACAAATAATCGCCATACACAGCAAGCGGTGCGCCCTCGCCTCCTGCGGCTATGTGTTTTTGCCTAAAATCACCAATGGTAGTAATACCCGTAGTAACGGCTATTTGGTCGCTATCGCCAATTTGTAAGGTGCCATTAGTAAAGCTTTTGTGATTATGCTGCGACTGCGGGCAGTGGTAAATGGTTTGCCCGTGACTTGCTATTACATCAATACTTGCCGGGTCTATTTGCCAAGTATGTAAGCACTGGTTAACCATATCGCCGTGGAGTTTACCTACCCACGGGTGCAGTAAAGTTACAAGCTCTAAATCGCACTCTCGTTTGGCAAATACCTGCTTTATTTTAGTTTTATAACCGTCGTTGTAGTCAACGGTGGTAAAATTTAAAACCTCAATGTGAGTATTTAAGCCCGCGCCCGTTATTTTACACAGTGCAACATCAAGCCCATCCAACGAGGTGCCGCTCATTAAACCAATAATTAAACGGCTTGGTTTTAGGGCGCTGTTATAAAGCGCTTTAATGTGAGGGTGCATAATGGCATCTAAAATAGGTGTAATATTTTGCTTATATTAGAGGACTTTAAAACAAAGTAATAGCCGTAAAGCGTTTAATTTAGGTTCTGATTGTTTAACTCTTAAATGATTGTTAAGTTAGTGTGCATACTAAAAATTTATGAAAAAATATGATCACCCTCAGAGATTTTAAAGCCCAAGACGCGCCTTTTATTATTAACACCTTAAATGATGAACAGGTAACGCGTTATTTATCGTCAAAAATTCCGTTTCCGTATACGCAAGCCGATGCAAACTGGTGGATAAGCCAAGGCTCAAAAAACGGCATTATTAAGGCCATTGTTGTAAATGGGCAATTTGCGGGCTGTATTGGTATAACTCCCGGCGAATTTGAATACAAACGCAGTGGCGAAATTGGTTATTGGCTTAATAAAGCCTATTGGGGGCAAGGTATTATTACTCGCGCTATTGAACTTATATGCAATGAAGCGTTTGCAAGCTCACACTTAAACAGAATTTTTGGTGCCGTGTTTGCTGGTAATACCGGCTCTATGAAAGCACTTACTAAGAGCGGCTTTGAGCAAGAGGCTGTGCTTAAACAGGCCATTTATAAAAACGGGGTACTTTACAACAATCATATATTTAGTAAGCTCAAAGCAGACTAATTACTCTAATTAAATCTGCGCAAAGGTTGAATTATCAACCACCCGCCCAAAACTCCTTTATTAAGGTACGCATTGTACATATTCATACTGCTTAGCCGCGCATTATTGTTTAGCTGAACACGATTTTTAAAACGTAAACATTCGGTAAGTAGTTTATTTATATTAATAGGAGATCTTATATGTCTACGACTAGTCGCCAACTTACTCTTGAATCACGCCCTAATGGCGCTCCAAAAGATGAAAACTTTAAATTAAAAACGGTAGAGCTTCCTGCATTAAAAGACGGCGAAGTTTTACTACGTACTATTTACCTATCGCTAGACCCGTACATGCGTGGTCGTATGAGCGATGCTAAGTCGTATGCTGACCCTGTTAATATTGGCGATGTAATGGTTGGCGCAACAGTGTGCCAAGTAGAAGAGTCTAAAAACGATAAGTTTAACGAAGGCGAATGGGTACTTGCCTACACAGGTTGGCAAGACTACGCCATTACCGACGGCGAAGGCTTAATGCAGTTAGGTAAAGAGCCTGCAAACCCTTCATACGCATTAGGTATTATGGGTATGCCTGGCTTTACTGCTTACATGGGTTTACTTGATATTGGCCAGCCTAAAGAAGGCGAAACCGTAGTTGTTGCAGCAGCAACAGGCCCTGTAGGCGCAACGGTTGGTCAAATAGCTAAAATTAAAGGCTGTAAAGTAGTCGGTGTTGCTGGTGGTAGCGAAAAATGTGCACACGCCGTTGAAAACCTAGGGTTTGATGCCTGTATTGATCACAAAGCTGATGACTTTGCAGAGCAGTTAGAAAAAGCCTGTGATAAAGGCATTGATGTTTACTACGAAAATGTGGGCGGTAAAGTATTCGACGCCGTACTACCACTATTAAATACCGCAGCGCGCGTACCATTGTGTGGTTTAGTATCGCAATATAACGCAACTAGCTTGCCAGAAGGCCCAGACCGTTTAGGTATGCTAATGGGTCAATTGCTTACTAAGCGTATTAAAATGCAAGGCTTTATCATTTTTGATGATTACGGCGACCGTTACGACGAGTTTGCACAAGACATGCAAAAATGGCTACAAGACGGAAAAATTCAATACCGTGAGCACATGGTAGAAGGCATCGAAAATACAGTAGACGCGTTCAACGATATGATATGCGGTAAAAACTTTGGTAAAACTGTGGTTAAAATTAATAACCCACTTTAATTTTATACGGCTTGTAAGGCAAAGCCCTTACAAGCCAAAAAAGGACTGACATGATTAAACTACACCATTTAAATAAATCCCGTTCTAAACGTATAATTTGGCTTTTAGAAGAACTAGATGTTGACTACGAAATTGTGGCTTATCAGCGTAATAAAGACACATTTCTAGCACCTGACGAACTAAAGCATATTCATCAACTTGGTAAGTCACCGGTAATTGAAGACGGCGGTTTAATTATTGCTGAATCAGGCGCTATTACAGACTACCTTATTACTAAATACGGCAATGGTAAATTTGCTCCAAAAGTAGATACCGCTGAATATGTTGACTACCAACAGTGGCTGCACTTTGCAGAAAGCTCAGCAATTTTACCGCTTTTACTTAAAATGTTTGTACTAAAAGACGGCGCTAAAACACAGTTTTTAGAAGGCTATGCCGACGCTGAAACAGCTAAAGTAATTAGCTACTTTAACGACCGCCTAGAAGGTAAACGTTATTTAGTGGGCGATACCCTAACGGGCGCTGACTTTATGATGTCGTTTATTGTTGAAATAGTTAAAAACTCAGGTCAATTAGCGCACTTTAAAAACCTCGTTAAATACGACGAGCAATTACAAAGCCATGAGAAGTTTCATACAGCTAATGAGCTAGAAGCAAAGTACGACTAAACCTTTATATAATATTTTTATATAACACTAAGGAGCATTTTGCTCCTTTTTTAATACCTGTAAAATATGCCCCGCCAAAGTTACGCTTGTAAACTAAATTAACAATCATCTACCTTATTGCTAATAAAACTTTAATTAATAAGGCATAATGCTGCTATTGTTTAAGTATTTTCACTAATAATACAAGCTGCTCTTGCGCGTATTGACTCACCCTTGGGATCAACCATGACCATAAACATGCGTTTAACAATCGGCTTTGGCGTAATTTTATCAATGATGATTATTTTAACCATTATTGGAATTTCGCGCGTTAGCCTTATTAATAATAACATTACCCACATGACCGACGTAAATTCGGTAAAGCAACGTTACGCAATTAACTTCAGAGGCAGCGTACACGACAGAGCAATAGCCGTGCGCGACGTAGTGCTAATTACCGAGCAAAGCAATTTAAGTACCGTGTTAAATAACATACAAGAGCTAAACGCATTTTACCAAACGTCAAGCCGCGCTATGGCTAAGCTAATGGGTGATATGAATAGTGAAGAGCGCGCTTTAATTAATAAAATAAATCAAATAGAGCAGCGCACTCAGCCTTTCATTCAAGGTATAATAAACGCTAAAAATGCAGGAAACCTAAACGAAGCTAAACGCATTTTATTAACCGATGCGCGCCCTGCGTTTACCCAGTGGCTAAATGTTATAAACCAATTTATAAACCTGCAAGAGCAAGCAAATCAAACCACTACTATTAATACTCTCGATATTGCCAGTTCATTTGAAATTTGGATGATTTCGCTCACCGCGCTTGCAATTTTAATAGGTGCAAGCGTTGCGTATGTTATTAGCCAACTGATCAGAAAGTCAGTAGGTGGCGAACCACAAGAAGCCGCCGAAGTAATTGCCCTTATTGCCCAAGGAGACTTAAGAGGTGATGTACAGTCGTGTTGCCCAAATAGCATGATGGCTTCTGTAGGGGTGATGCAATCTAAACTAAAAACCATTGTAGATAGCATTATTAACTCATCTGAAGAGCTTTCTACGCACTCTGCAAGCGTAGCGTCTGGCTCGCAGCAAGCACTTAGTGCCGCTGACGCACAAGTAACCTATACAAACTCGGCAGTAAGCAGCCTAGAAGAAATGAGCCGCAGTATTAATGCAGTTGCAGGCTCTGTTAAACAAACAGAAGATAACTCAAAAATAACTGCGCAATTATCGCAGCAAGGTAGTATTGCAGTGCAAAAAGTAGCGGCCGAAATTGAGCAAATTTCTGTAACCGTAAAAGCCACAGTTACCCAAGTAAACGTGCTGCAAGAACATGTAAAACACATTGGCGATATTTTAAGTGTGATTCGCAGTATTTCTGATCAAACAAACTTGCTTGCACTAAATGCGGCAATAGAAGCTGCAAGAGCAGGCGAAACTGGCCGAGGTTTTGCTGTTGTAGCTGACGAGGTAAGGCAACTTGCCCAGCGTACTGGTGATGCAACAGGCGACATTGAAAAGATGATTTTGCAAGTGCAAGAAAACACGCAAGCGTCGGTAACAGCTATGGAAACCACAGTACCGCAAGTAGAAAATGGCCTAACGCTTACCCACGAAGCAAACGAGTTACTGCATCAAATACAGCAACAAGCTAACGACTCATTAAGTAACGTGCTTGAAATTGTTGAATCAACATCAAACCAAGTAGCCACCGTGGCGCAAATTAGTACCGGCGTGGAAGAAATTGCCAGTATGTCTAAAGAAACCAGCATGTCGCTTAACAGTAACGCACAAGAAGCCGTTGCATTAGCTGACCTTTCAAACACGCTTAAAAAGTATATTAGCTACTTTAAAGTTTAATTTTTATAGTAAACAATAAACAAAGGGGCTTTTAAGCCCCTTTGTTGTTTATGTACTTTAATAATAGCGGACTATATACCCGCTAAATCGCGCTCGGTAATGCACTCGTCTGAGGCCATTTCAAACTCGCGGCAAACTAATGGGCGGTTTTCGTAAATAGAGCACATAAGCGTATTGCGGTCGAGTGCTTGGCACCAACCGTCGTCAGCGCGTTTCATTACTTCGCTGCCCCATTTATCGTATTCAATGTAGTTAAAAGGCACGCCGGTGTCGGTTACTATGCGCACTTCTAATTGGCAACAACAGGCTTGGCAGTTAGCACACGTAACAGGCTCTGGGGTAGTAGAAATATTTTCAACAGGAATAACAATATGAGGCATAGTGGCTTACTTTTTTGAATAAGCCACTAGGATACAGTAACTAATTTAACGCGCTAGTAGTTTTGCTTTTATATCGCTGTAACGCATTTGCTCGCACAGTGCAAAACCACTCAATTGGCGCACTCTATTACGCGCAAATAATGGCACACTCATCCCCGCTAAAAAGCGGCATTGGGTTTCAATACCCACATTATGATTATCTTTGTCTGCCATATGCGCTGAAAACTCATCCACCTTTTGATAAATAAGTTGCTCGTCAATATATGCAGGCTCTATAGAGTATTCAAGCTTAACCGCATGACCTCTACACACACTACAATGCCCACATTGCTGTGGTGCATTTTGATCGTCAAAATAGCGCGCTAAGTTATAGCTTAAGCAACTTTGTAGCTCAAAAAAGCGTACCAGTGCAGCAATACGTTTAATTTCGGCTTGTTCTTTATCACTAAAGTAGTCGTGTAGTTGCTGGGCAAGTTCTGGGTTATTTATAACCTCGCTATGCACTTTGTATACTTGGGTAATACGTTTGGTTTCGAGCGTTATTAGGTTTTTTTCGGCTAGGTAATCAAGGGCTGCCACTACGCGTTTTCGATCAACCTGCGCGGCTTGCGTAAGGGAGTCAAAATTTAGCGTGCCCCATATTTTTTTAAAATCGGTATGGCTAAATATTTGTGTTAAAAATGCTTGGCGTTGCTCGTCAAACTGGCTTAGTAGTTCGTTTTTATCGACCAAAAATTTATATTTAAAATCAGCGTAGTAGGCATATTGCGGCGTTATAGCGCCTTGCATTTCAAGCTGTACAAGTAAGGTTTTAAGTGCCAGTTGTCTAATATTACTTTCGCTTGAAAGACTGTATTCTTGCATTTCCCATTGCTGGTGGCTTTGGCGAATATCGTTAATTACGTATTCAATACCGCTAAGCTCAGGGGTGTCGCCATATACAAAGTTTTCAACCGTATTTAGCCCATCTAAATTGGCAAGGGTGTAGCAGTTTGATGGATTGCCATCGCGCCCTGCTCGGCCAATTTCTTGGCTATAGTTTTCAATCGATTTTGGTAAATCGTAATGTATAACAAAACGAATATCTGACTTATCAACGCCCATACCAAAGGCAATGGTAGCCACCACTACGTTAATTTTACCCGCCATAAAGTCATCTTGAATTTGCCAGCGTAGCGTATCCTCAAGCCCCGCATGATACGCCACCGCGTGCACACCTTGTGCACTTAGCACATTAGCAACTTGCTCGGCGCTTTGCTGTAGCGTTACATACACAATACCAGGGCCATTTTGCGCGCGCACAATGTTGGTAAGCTCGGTGTTTTTATCGGCGGTCTTAACGCTCAACACACTTAAATCTAAATTGGCGCGATAAAAGCCCGTTTGCACAATGCACTCAGGCGATATAGCAAATCGCTCTGCCATATCGCGTTTAACTTTTTTAGTCGCCGTTGCCGTAAGCAGCAATACTAAAGGAATATTAAGCTCTTCGCGGTAACGCGGTAGTTTAAGGTAGTCGGGTCTAAAGTTATGGCCCCATTCAGATATACAGTGCGCTTCGTCTACCACTAACATCGAAAGCTTAACTTGGCTTATAAACTCTCTAAAACGCTCGTTTTTAAAACGCTCAACCGACACCATTAATACTTTAATTTTACCATTTCGCACATCATTCATTACGGTGCTGCTTTGCATTTGATCTTGGCTCGAATCAAGGCTAGCCGCGTAAATACCTTTGCTATTTAAAAAGCTAATTTGATCTTTCATCAATGCAAGCAAAGGCGAAACCACTAACGTTAAATTTGGTAAATGCAACGCAGTTAATTGATAGCACAACGATTTACCCGAACCGGTCGGAAATATAGCCAACGACGATTGACCATTTAAAAGCTGCTCTATAGTTTGTTGTTGCCCTGTTCTAAATTGGCTAAAACCAAAGTGCTGCTCAAGTGATTGAATTAATGGCGTGGTCATAAATGTCCTTTTGATGGCTAAACAATAGTCATGCTTATAAAAATGCGGTGTAAATAAAATATTTGCAACTCGGTGTGTATGAAATATTTGCAACTCAGTATACAACAAATAACATTATTTATTGCTGACATCACCTTTATTTAAGCGCAAACTAAAGCACTATAAAATGAGTAGTAACTGCTTGTTGCCAAAATAATTTATTGATACCCAAGTCATCTTAAAAAACGAATAAAAATACAGATCACTTGGGTATATTATTTTTGAGGGCAACGTTATGAATATTACTACACCTAAAATCGTCGTTATTGGCGGTGGTGCTGGCGGATTAGAACTCGCAACGCAATTAGGTCATAAATTAGGAAAGAAAAAACAAGCTGAAATTCTACTAATAGACAAAAACCGTACCCACATATGGAAGCCGTTACTGCACGAAGTAGCGACAGGCTCTATTGACCCCGATTTAGATGGCGTTGTGTATTCAGCCCATGCTGCAAAACACCACTATAACTTTCAACTTGGTACTTTTTGCAATATAGATCAAAGCAATAAAACAGTTACCCTTGCACCACTTTTAGACGAGCTAGGCCACACAATTTTACCCGAGCGCACCGTGCGCTACGACCACCTCGTAATTGCCATAGGCAGCGTAAGTAACGACTTTAATACCCCAGGTATAAAAGATCACTGCTACTTTTTAGATTCAAACCAACAAGCAGAGCGCTTTCAGCATTCATTACTCGACAGCTTTACACGCCTTCACCAAGACGACAACCAACAGCAATCACTTAATATTGCCATTGTAGGCGGCGGTGCTACCGGTGTTGAGCTCTCAGCTGAGCTTTATCATGTGTCTGAACTATTAAAGCTTTATGGCTTAACAAATATGTCGTCTAAGCGTTTGCATATTCACTTAATAGAAGCCGGACCACGTATTTTACCAGCATTACCAGAGCGTATTGCCGTAAGTGCTAAACGCGAGCTATTAAAGCTTGGCGTAAACGTGCGCGAGCAAACACAAGTAAAAGAAGGCACCGCACAAGGCTTTATCACCAAAGACGAAGAACACATTGATGCCGATATTATGGTGTGGGCAGCAGGCGTAAAAGCACCTGATTTTATTAAAGACTTAGGTATTTTTGAGCTGACGCGCAGCAACCAAATTCAAGTAAACGAGTTTTTACAAAGCACCGTTGACGAAAGCATTTTTGTATTAGGCGATTGCTGCGCATTTACCCAAGCCGATGGCAAGCAAGTACCACCTCGAGCACAATCGGCGCATCAAATGGCGCAGTGCGTCGAAAAAAATCTAATCGCAACGCTAAAGCAGCAACCACTACGCGGCTTTAAATACAGCGACCATGGCTCACTTGTTAACTTATCAAGCTACAGCACTGTAGGTAACTTAATGGGCAATCTAACCAGCAATACCTTTTTTATTGAAGGTAAAATTGCCCGCTTTATGTATATATCTTTATACCGTATGCACCAACGCGCCATACATGGCAGCGCAAAAACCTTTGCATTATGGATAAGCGAAAAAGTGCTGCGTGTAGTGCGTCCTAAAATGAAATTGCACTAATAAATTAAGTACGCTCAGCAAACCACTAAAAAGCTTCGAGAGTTAATAAGTATTATCTCTTAAGGCTTTTTGCACTTTGCGTACCTAAAGTAGTACGATGTGAGAATATTTTAATAACATCAAAGGATTGGCGGTTATGAAAAAGCGACTTCTCGGACTTATAATTATAGCGGCTTTGGCAGTATATCTATTTAAAACCCAGCCTAACACAGCCGCTGTAGAGCAGACCAACGTGGCTGCACCAAATGCCACTGAGCCTAATTTAGTTAATAAAAAGCAGCCTGCAGAAGGCACCCCGCTTCGAATAGTCACAGATCTAAAAAAAGATATTCGCCTTTGTAGAGATCAATCACAGCAACAACATATAAAAATAAATAATTTAAACCAATCGCTTGTTTCATTTTTTGTGAGTGAGCTTAAAAAAGGGACGTCGGTCCCTACGATTTTAAAGTATGCAAACCTATCAGAAATCAATAAGCGTCAATACATTGCCTTTTTAAGAGATGCCATAGTTACTGAGCAAAAACAGCAGCTTAATATTACTAGCTCGTTAAACGAATTAGCTAATTGGCAAGGCATTGAGGCAATTAAAGGCTTTACCAATTATAAAGTAAAAGAAATGATTCAACAGCTTGGAGGTAATAAGCATAGCCCTCCAGGACTTACTCTGAGTGTACCCCTTGATGAAAATGTACAAAAAGAAACCCTTTATGCTTTATTAAACAACACAGATACATTTACCACTTACTCTAAAACGTTTATTAAACTTGAAGGCAGTGAGGTTATTTCCCCGGCTACATTGTTTGTGCTTAATGCAAATAAATTGACGCCAAAAGAGTTTGAGCAGGCAATTTCATCTAATCAATTTACAGTAAATGAAGTAGCTACTGCGATTAAAAACAACATTCCTAATGAGTATATTTTTGCGCTTATGAAGCAGGTGCCGGCACTGGATGCTATGCCGCTGTACGAAGAAAATTCTGTTTTATATAACATGGCTGATATTGCCGTAAGCCAGTTTAATTTACCGCTTGTAAAAGCACTGCAGCAACTAGGCGTAACACCAACCAATCAGCCAGGCTTATTTACGGGTTTAGACGTAGCAATAGTAAGCCTGCCTAAAAGTGGTAACTTAACGCTAGCCCCTTTAGATGCAAAGCATACTCAAATGTTGGACTACCTCACAGAGCAGGGCTATAAAGCTCATAGCGGCAATGCTAATGACGACCTAAATGGCAAAGGCGTTTCTTTTGTAAGTGACTTTATTTACCAGCAAGGCGCCTATATTAATGGGCAGGAAAACCCTGAGCAATATGCTTACTTTAGCCCTATTGGTAAAATAGACAACGCCACATTGCCACAAGTGAGTGAGCCCGATGATTCTGAAATATCTCAATTTTTACAAGAAATACAACTTAAAAAAGAAGAACTAAATTCATACTCAAGCAATTGTAGTCAACTACCAAAGAAGCTATTTGCAGCCCAAAAGCTCATACAAGATAGAGACGCTTACGCAAAAGTTCGCGAAATTGAAAAAGAATATGGCAGCAACTTTGAAGACGTATTACAAGATATAGACCCTGTTTTAGTTAATTATTGGTGGAACACCCTTGCCGGTCGTACCTCTTCAGATAGAAGCGATAATGTATTTCGTGAGTATTTAGCTAAAAAAGAATTTAAAAAAGCACTTGAATACAGCCAAACAACTCCACTAAACCAAACAGAAACAAACGTGCTATTTATTAGGTTACTTGAAAATCCATATGACTTAGTTCCTATTTGGAATAGCCGAACACTACCCGTCCCTCCAAAGGATTTGGTTAGACTAAGCTGGTTTCCACTAAAAAAATGGCAAGAACTTGCACAACTTGGTTTTGATTTTTCGATTACCGATATACGTGGACGCGACGTTTATATACAAGCTGCATCATCTTCTGTCGAAGTAGTCCAATTTCTAATTGATAATAAAATACCGACTGTTCCCAGTAAACTTGGCGTAGATATACTCGACTTAGCGCTAGAACAAAGCTACACCCAAGGTGAGTTGAGCCCAATGGTCCCTTTAGCGTTGCAGCTTGTAGAGAAATTTGAACCAAACCACTTTTCTCGCGTTGCCCGATTAAAAACATTTTATCCTGAAGTTTATCAGCAGTTAGTACAACTTAACCCTGCACTAAAACCCGCTGAGGGCACAGAGCTAAATCACTATATTTTTAATAATCACTGATCTACATAACAGGCGAGCCATTACTTGATGAATATTGTCTTTAATTTTTAACATTGTCTGTGTAGAGTATTTAAAACAACTAAGGAAATTGGGTTATGACGGGTAAAACGCTAATTTTTAATTTTGACGGCACAGGAAACGAGCCCCGTGATGCAGAGCAATTTAGCTCAGAGCATTTTATAGAAGACTCTAATATTACCAACATTCTAAAATTGCATTTACTGCTTGGCGGTAAATTAGAAGACTCCCCCATTACTCCTTTTGCTAACCAACTCAGTTTTTATTATCAAGGTATTGGCACTAAAGGCAGCCGCCTTAAACGCATTTTAAACCAAACCCTTGCACCTCGTGGTGACGACGTATCCAGTATTTTAAATCAAGCATTAAGCGACTTTAAAGCTCACTACCTAATAGGCGATACCATACTGCTAACGGGTTTTAGCCGAGGCGGTGCACTTGCTAGGCGTTTTGCCAAAATCCTTGAGCCTTTAATTGCTGATAATGTTTACGTATGTGTGTTTGATACTGTCGCCTCTATTGGCTTATCAAAAGTAAGTAAAGCCACACGCGGCGCAGAGCACGTTATTTTTGAAAACCACACCATTGCCAACAACATTACTCACGCGCTGCACTGCGTAGCCCTTGATGAAAAACGCCGCGCGTTTGAACCCACACTCATGAACCATCAAAGCAATATTACCGAGCTATGGTTTGCAGGAGCGCATTCAGACATTGGCGGCGGTTACTACCGCGATGGCCTAGCCGATATTTGCTTGCGCTACGCACTTGAGTGGTTAATAGAGCAACCGCTTAATATTTCGTTACTCACTAGCCACGATATAGATTATGAAACCCTACTTCCCGATAGCAACTTAGTAGCACAAGATGACGTAACCGTAACGCCCGATCCGCTCGCATTAAGTCACCAACAAAATTACTTTTGGTTTAACCCATTTTTTAAATTAGTAGATAGGCAGTGCTATGTATTAATTGATGACGAAGCCAGCAACCTTGAGCCTTTAGTGCACTACAGCGTAGCCGAACGCATTAATAAGCTAACCAGTTACCGCCCAGAATCGCTTAAAAAACTGCATTACAAAATTAGCTATAACGACAACACCACACTTAGCTTTATTGGTTTAAGCCAACATATAGAACTGGCTAATCAAAACATGAATGTGCTGAGCATTAACCAAAGCCAAGATGTAATGGTATTTGCCTCAGAGCAATATAACGCAACCGGCCTTATGCTAGAGCAAGGCGCTACGTACCGCTTTACCCCATACCCAAATCAATACTGGTTTGACGATGGCATAAAGTGCACGCCATTAGGCTGGAACCGCGATAACGTACAACTTGGCGTAAAAGAAATCCCCATGGCTGTGCTTGAACCATTTAGACGATTTCCTCGTGCACAATGGTTTTCACTTATTGGTGCTATAAATAAAAACGACGACCACCTTTTTGAAATAGCCAACGGCGCCGATATTAAAATGGATAAATCTGGCGAGTTTTGCCCATTTGCAAACGACTTAAGCCGCTTTTACGGCGCTAATGCAGGTAAAATAAAAGTGAAAGTAACGCGGTTGGAGTAATAGGTACCCGAAGCTTTTAAATTGTAGGTGCGATTTTACATCGCACTTAGCTCTTTAGTAACGGCTCATAACTCCCAATCAACGCTACAAAGCCCGCCTAAACTCCTGTAGGCGCAAAGCTTGCTCGCGCGAAAAGCGAAGCTTTTAAATTAAATAAAACAAATATCAGTTTTAATGTTCACTATAAAACTGATAGGTTATTATTACTGTTTTTATCAATGGTTACTTTTTCGTGGCAAATGAAGTTATACAAAAAATAATTGAGTATTTACATCAAAACACCGACATTGATGTAGTTTGGCTATATGGCTCCCACGTAAAAGGGACAGCTCAGCCTCATAGTGACATTGATTTAGCCATAGCATTTAAAAACTTTGATCTGGAATCGTTCGATAAGCGCCTTAGGCCAAAAGAGCTTGAGCTTGAAATAAGTAATGCACTTAATCTTAACGAACAACTTATTTCGATTGTTGATATAAATATTATTCCAAGTTATTTAGCTTTCAACGTTATTGAATATGGAAAAATAATTATAAGCAATAATAGTGTTAGAGCGATGAAAGAGCAGCAGCGTATATATAGCCAGTTCGAATTTGAAACCATAGCGAGTAAACATGACTGATACCGGAATTACACTTTATTTAAGTGAAGTAACACGCCATATTGACGAATATATGCAAGAACTCGACGAACTCAGTCAAATCGATTCACTTAATAGTAGAGACTACCGAGCTGCAGAGCGATTACTACAGTTAATGACCGCGGTGTGTATTGGTTTATCAAAGCATTGGCTAAAGCAGCACAAAAGTAGTACCAGTAGCAACGCCTATCAAACATTTAGCGAACTTACTAATTTAGGCTTTTTGAGCGAGGCAGAACTACTGTCATGGCGTAAAATTATAGGCTTACGAAATGCTCTTGTTCACGATTACTTAAATATTGACCAAAGTATCGTTAAAACAATCATTAAAAAGCAACACTACACAACTATGCACGCATTTAGTATTAAAGCGATTACAGAGCTAAACAAAGATTCATAGATAAAACCTCACCTACAATAATTAAACCACTGCACTGAACAAAACCGTAGGTGCGATTTTACATCGCGCTTTGGCTTTATAAAAACACCATGCGAGGTATAAAACCTCACCTACAATAATTCAAACGCCTATTCGCCTCACACAATGAGGCGAATAACATGTGTAATTACCTCATTAGGCAATTTTGTAACGTGTACTACGCCCACCTGCGGCGGTTTTTGTTAAAAATCCAAGCGTTTGCAAGTCCGATAAATGGCGTGTTGCGGTTGCACGGCTAACCTTAGCTACCTTTTGATACTGACTCGCGCTAATACCCTGTTCAAATTGGCCATCAAGTAACTTATTAAGCACTTTTACTTGCTGCTCACCTAGCTTTGTTTGATCTTTACTTGCCCAGTAATTGGTTTTAAAAATTGTTTGCTCAATATTATTAAGCGTATGGTGTATCGCATTATTAAGCGTACATAAAAACCACTTAACCCATTGGGTAATACAAAGATCTCCACGTTGAGTGGCTTCAAGCACCTCGTAGTAGCTTTTTCTGTCTTCTAAAATAGCCACCGACATAGCGTAAAACCGAATTGACTCAGCATGTTCTTGCGCTAATGCCAGGTCGGTTATAAGGCGTGTAATACGCCCATTACCATCCTCAAGTGGATGTATTGTTACAAACCATAAGTGTGCGATAGCTGCCCGAATAAAAGGATCTATTTGAGGTTCGTTTTGCGTTTTGTTAAACCAACTAAAAAATAGCGAAAGCTCTTTATTTACTCGCTCTTTAGGAGGCGCCGTAAAATGTAATACCGGTTTATCTAAGCGCCCCGATACCACTTGCATTGGCTCGTCACCACGCAATTGCCCGCCCTCAATTTTAGTAAATAAGCTTTGCTCACCTGCAAACAATAAGCGATGCCAATTAAGCACTCGCTCTAAATTAAGCGGTGAGTCTGTGTTATTTATTGCATCAAGCATAATCTCTGCAAGATTATCGCTTTGCACTGTTGTTGGGTAAGGTTGCTCATTAATATTGAGCTTTTTAGCAAGAGAAGAGCGAACCGAAAATGCATTAAGCTTTTCACCCTCAATCGCACTGGAGTAAATAATATTTGCAAGTAAGGTATCAAGGGCTTGCTGCTTTTGTTGAGCACTTTGCACGCCCATACGCCCTACTAATAAACCTTGATTATATGAAAGATCCCTTAGTAAAGGAGCAAGCACTGCAGCATCCCACGTAAAGTTTGGCCAGTTTTGCTGTTGCCATATCCACATAGTCATTAGTCCTAAAGGTAATTAGCTTCAGTCTATGTTATTTATTTGCCTCATGCAATGAGGCGAATAGCAGGATTAATTGCCTCATTACTTTTAAGCGTTGAACAGAACAATAATTCATTTTTCAATGGTAAAAACAATCCATTTATAAGCGAGGTATAAAACCTCACCTACATCATTGCAAACACCGCTCTCAACAAAACCGTAGGTGCGATTTTATATCGCGCTTTGGCTTTTAAATAAGGCCAAGCTGAACACCTGTAGGCGCCCAGCTTGCTTGCGCGAAAAGCGTAGCTTTTAAATTGTAAGCCGGAATTTATCTCGCGCTTTTAATTTTAATTTGCAAATATCGCGTTGATGCTGGCAACCAAAATATGAATTACTTACTCAAAATACGTGTATTTATTTTCTGAAATTTAAATAAATGCATCCATATTTGGTAGTTGTATTATTTGCTCACTCAGCTTATTTGCAGCCTTATTAATTATTCTTATGCACAAATCAATGTGTGCTAATTCAGCAGTAGACAAGTTATTTTTAACAGCAGAAACTTTAGCCGTATCAATTGCGGCTAATACAGAGTCAACGGTTTGACTCATAAGTAGTTGCATCCGTGGTAGTGAAATAGCAAATTCATCAGCAAAATCAGCTAACATATAAGCTGTAATCTCATTAGTAAAATTGCCTGCACTTTGCGAATTATGCTCACCCACTGACATAGCATAACACCTTGATATTTTGGGCTGTAGATAGCCCATATCACGGTCAATGCTTCCCTGCTCAATAATAGCCTCTATATTTACCAAGTCGTAAAACGGCGTAAGCTCTAAACCATTTTTACCAACAAAAAAACTAATGTTTTTGCCATGAGCATCGTAATTACGTACTAAAATATTAAATGTCATCCAACGAATAAGCTGAGCCTCATACGCTTGTACATTCGTTGTTTTAACATTAAAGAGTTTTGCAAAAGAAACGCCATCTCGAATATAAATACCATCCCCATCATCACCATGCTGACGCTCATATTTATAAGAAGGAGGTAAATTAGTGGCTTGGCAACCATCAATAATATGACGACGTAATACACGGCTTTGATCTTGTGTAACGCGCCTATCAAAGCGATCTATTACAAATACTCTTATATCTGCGTAAGTGCGCAACTCAACATGGGGAACATTGAGCCCCGACTCTTTTGCCAAAAGCATGGTAAAAAGTTCATTTACTGCAATGAAAGGCGCGGTACCTGTTTCAAATTTAAAAATTTTATTAGAACATAGCTCCCCTTCACCAAATCCTAATTTACTATCGATTTCGAGTAGGTTTAGTTTGTCTTGAACGCCAGCAACAGAGAGCCGAGTTCGGCCATCCCAA
Organism: Pseudoalteromonas sp. SR43-3; assembly: GCF_014163875.1. Classification (NCBI taxonomy): domain Bacteria; kingdom Pseudomonadati; phylum Pseudomonadota; class Gammaproteobacteria; order Alteromonadales; family Pseudoalteromonadaceae; genus Pseudoalteromonas; species Pseudoalteromonas sp. SR43-3. Next base: position 40,202 of record NZ_JACJEC010000028.1, read on the forward strand.
TGAGTAATTGGTTCTCCAACTTGTACAAAGCGTTTAAGTTTTTGGCTTAGCTCGTCACTAGGGTCTGCTGTTCTTTCAAGGTTAAATTTGCAGCAGCCTGTTTGGTATTTAGGCAAGGCAGAGCCTATGCAGTGTGGTTATTCCCCATAAATGGGCGATAACGTAGCATTAATGCCAAACAGGCGCTGCCCGAAGGGCTGACGAATCCCCAAAACGTGACAGGCACAGCAATTTATGATCTTATGTAAATCACCACAACCCACATAAGTCACAACTGCTATGCCTGAGACATCAGTTTGCCATAAGTACTTTAAACA
>NZ_JACJEC010000029.1:0-31636 GCF_014163875.1 Pseudoalteromonas sp. SR43-3
ATGAGTATGTTCGTTAATCATAATGTGCCCTCAAACAAGATTTGAAGATCTGATCATGACATTGAGATTTAGTTCAAAAAAATCCCCGCTAATTTCTTAGCAGGGATTTGTGTATAAGAGACAGCAATTAGCGGCTTTTTTGTGTGCAATAAATAACTAATTTATTATTTACGTTTGGTAGGCTTAACACGTTGATTGTGTTTTTTAACTGCTTTGCGGATCTGGTTGATTTTAGCGCGTTTATCTTTGCGTTTTTCAGGCATAACAGAAAGCTTAGTTTGTGTCTCGCGCCCTAATTTAACGGTTTTGCGTAAGTAGTTTACTGTTTCTAAATCATACTCCATCCAACCACCTTGTGGCACGCGCTTATCAAGCTCTAGTTTACCGTAACGAATACGAATAAGACGAGATACTTCCGCATCTTGAGACTGCCATAAACGACGTACTTCACGGTTACGTCCTTCATTTAACGTTACGTTAAACCAGCGGTTAACGCCTTCGCCACCCATAGGGGTTACAGTCGTGAATTTGGCTGGACCATCTTCAAGCTCAACACCACGTAGTAAGTTTTTAACCGTTTCATTGGTTACTTCACCAAATACACGCGCAGAGTATTCACGCTCTACTTCATAGCTTGGGTGCATCAAGCGGTTAGCTAATTCACCATCATTAGTAAAGAGCATCAAACCCGAAGTATTAACGTCTAATCGGCCAACCGCAATCCAACGCTCACCATCAATACGAGGAAGTCGGTCAAATACTGTACGACGCCCTTCTGGATCTTTACGTGTGCTTAACTCACCTTCGGGTTTGTTATACATAATCACACGACAGATTCTATCTGCTTTTTCTTCAATCTTTACAGTGTGCCCGTCAACACGAATCAAATCGGTTTCTTCAACACGGTCTCCTAACTTTGCCACTTTACCGTTTACACTAACGCGGTTTGCATCAATGTATTTTTCCATTTCACGGCGTGAGCCTACGCCTGCCCGGGCTAAGACTTTTTGTAACTTTTCACCTTGTATAATACTCATTCGGATGGTTCTCTCACAGAAGGATCGCTCAATAACTGGTTAATTTTACTTTGCTGCTCTGTTGGCAGCGCAGGTAAGTTTTCAAGTCCAGTTAACGAAAAATAATCTAAAAATTGTTTAGTAGTTGCATATAAAGCCGGCTTACCCGGAACCTCTTTATGCCCTACCACTTTAACCCAATCTCTTTCGAGCAGGGTTTTAATAATATTCGAACCCGTAGTAACACCCCTTACTTGCTCAATTTCACCGCGCGTAATGGGCTGCCTATATGCAATAAGTGATAATGTTTCCAGTAAAGCACGTGAGTATTTTGGTGCGCGTTCTTGCCACAAGTTATTTAACCAAGGGCTTAAACTACTACATGCCTGAAAACGATACCCACTACCAACTTCAACTAAGCGAATACCACGAGTTTGAAAATGTTCTTGTATTGTATCTATTGCGTCGTTTATTCGCGCCATAGAAATAGCTAAATCTATTAATACAGTATCTTTAAGGTGGCGTTTACTCACAGGCTTATCTGCAACAAAAATAGCTGCTTCAATGATCTCAACTAGTTGTTCATCACTAATTCGCCGACCCGCCATACACACTCTTAACAAATAAAAATACACAGCCATCTATTATGACAGAACAACACCAAACTAGGAAAATATATCTACTAAATAACTAGATTTTAAACACAAAAAAGCCAGTGATTATCACTGGCTTCTAATTTACTCTTTAAAACAACAAATATTAGCTGTGTTTAATGGCTTCTAATGCATCATCTTCAGCTACTGCGTTACCGTATTTTTTAATGTAACCCATAAACTCGCTTTTACTGATGCGCTTATCTTGGTTTTTATCCATGTAACCAAAGTGATTTGAAATATCATCATCGTTACCTTCAACTACCGAAATATAGCCATTACTGTCGTTATCTAAGCTTGAAAAGCTGCTTTCAATTTTATCGAATTTAGCGATTTCAGCTTTAAATGCCGACTCACTTACTTCAGAATCAGTGGCTACTTTACCATTGTTTAACTTCATGTAAGTGTTGAATTCTTTGCGGCTAATTTCGTTATCCATATTGGTATCAATATTTGAAAAATGGCCCCAAATGCTATCGTCATCAGCTTCAACTTTTGAGATGTAGCCATCGCTGTCATTATCTAAACTTGCAAAGTCACTGTCTATTCTTTCAAGACCCTGATTAGATGAACAAGCCGCTAGGCTTAATGATGCTAAAATAGTGGCTGCTAATGTTAACTTTTTCATAAGACGTATCCTTCGTAATTAATTAAATGTCACTTTAACTAATACAAATCCAATGCCAATAATAGTTAACTTATAAGAATCAACAACTTAATCTTGGTTGGTGCATTTATTGAACAGTTTCAACAAGTTAAGCTTGCAAGCTTTGCAAACAACCTTGTAATTTTTGCAAAAAAATACCCGGTAAAAAACCAGGTATCTCAATTTTAGTTATATAGTTCAGCTAATAATTAGATTGCTGCGTTTTGGTAGCGTTTAACAAACTCAGTAACGTTTTGACCATTACATTTTAATGAGTTTAAGTTACCAATTTTTTGACGAACAGGTGCTAAACCTTGTTTTAAAGCCGTCATACATAATTGAGTTTCTTGTTGAGCGTCTTTTGCAAATACTTCTACTTTCTCAACTGATGCGTTGCTTAATGTCGTTTTTTTAGCAATATCGCGAATATCTTCACCATTACATAAAATGCTTTTAGAAAAACGAGATAAGTAAACACCGTGCTGAGCAGCTTCTTTACGAGCAACACTAAAGCCTTCGTTTGCGCTTAGTACACATAACTTAGACTCAATTTTATTATCTTGACTGAAGTAAGTATTGCTTTGTGCTGAAGCAGTTGCAGATGCTAATAAAGCAGTAGCTAAAAGTAGTTGTGTTTTCATGAGAGATCCTATTTGAACGAGCTAAACAAGTGAATTTCGCGCATTATATATTCAATAAAGTTAAGTTCAATTGAATTTTTTATTTATTTAAAAAATTAATACTGCATTTACAATGTTTAAACTTTACCCACCAATTGATCAACATTTGTGCAGCTATTTTCTCATTTCAGTCATGTTATGTACGCGTATTTACTGATACAATTTAATTCATTAAATAGATCCAATTTTAAGGTAAATTTTATGAAAGTGATTTCTTTCAATATCAATGGTCTGCGTGCTCGTCTCCACCAATTACAAGCAATTATCGACAAACATCAACCAGACGTTATTGGCTTGCAAGAGATTAAAGTTCATGACGAAGCATTCCCACTAGAAGATGTACAAAAAATGGGATATCACGTCTACTTTCATGGCCAAAAAGCCCATTATGGCGTAGCTATGTTATGCAAAAAAGAGCCTAAATCGGTCTTAAAAGGCTTTGCTACTGATACAGAGGAATCGCAAAAACGCATGATAAGCGTCACTGTTGAACAAGATAACGGTCGCGACCTTACAGTCATGAATGGCTATTTCCCACAAGGTGATAATATTAATCACGAAACTAAATTCCCTTATAAACGACAATTTTATAAAGATTTAATGACACACCTTGAAACCAACCACACCCCCGATCAAGACGTCATTGTTATGGGCGATATCAACATATCACCCACCAATTTAGATATTGGTATTGGCGAAGTTAATGCAAAGCGTTGGTTAAAAACGGGTAAATGTTCTTTCCAACCGGTAGAGCGTGAATGGCTTGCAACATTACTTAATTGGGGCTTTAAAGACACCTTTAGAGAACAAAACCCAGAAACAGACGATCAATATTCGTGGTTTGACTATCGCTCTAAAGGGTTTGTAGATAACCGAGGGCTTCGAATAGATGTAGTACTTGCAACTAATGAGCTTGCAGCACGCTGTATAGATACTGGTATTGACTACGAACTGCGCGGTATTGAAAAACCCTCAGATCATGCCCCTATATGGTCAACATTTAAGTAATTACTATGCTCAGCATAACAATACAAGGGCTACTTTGGGCCCTTGTAATTATTATTGCCCTACTAAGCTTTGATAAAAAAACATATAAAACATTGCTTAATACGCCAGCCCGTCAAACTGGAGTTCTTGCATGTGCGTTAGTGTTTGCAGTGCTTTGGCGAATAAAAGCAGGAATTTTAACGGGCCTTGATTTACACATACTAGGTGTTACCGCCGCTACATTAATTTTAGGCTGGCGATTAACGATTTTAAGTAGCCTACTTGCCTCAGCGCTGCTAACTGCCTTTGGTCAAATTGAACTTGAACTGTTACCAGTACAACTGCTTATTGGTGCGTTTATTCCTATTTTACTAAGCTACCTTGGCTTTATAATTAGTTACCAGTATTTACCTCGTCATTTTTTTGTTTATATATTTGTTTGTGCGTTTATAACTGCAGGGTTTATAGCCTGTATAAAAATAAGCCTAGGTGCTCTATTTTACTTGGCTATACGGCAATACAATTGGCAAGAACTTGCAGATAACTACGTTTATTTAAGTGCCATAATTTGGTTTCCTGAAGCAATGCTCAACGGCATGGCTATAACAATTATGATCACCTATCGCCCGCATTGGGTAAAAACTTTTTACGATAAGGACTACCTAGACTCATGAGTCTACAATATCAATGCCCGCTATGTAACCTCGCACTTTTGAAAGCTGATTCAACACTTCGTTGTGCTAACAACCACAGCTTTGATTTTGCCAAAGAAGGCTATGTTAATTTACTGCCAGTACAACAAAAAAATTCAAAACAACCGGGCGACTCCCTTGAAATGGTGCAAGCTAGACGCGCATTTTTAGAGCGTGGGTACTACCGCTTTTTACAACAAAATCTTAGCGAGTTAGTCGCTCGAATAAGCGCGAATACGGTTATTGATTTAGGATGCGGTGAAGGTTTTTATACCCAGGCAATAGCAAGTAAAACAGACGCTATAGTGTACGGTGTCGATATTTCAAAATCTGCCGTTAAATATGCAGCAAAGCGCTATCCTAAGTGCCATTTTAGTGTTGCATCAATTAGCCAAGCGCCTTTTGAAAGCCAATTTGCTGATGTACTTATTAGTGTATTTGCGCCTTTGTTTGAGGAAGAACTTGAACGTCTAGCTAATAAAAACGCAACATTAGTGGTAGCAAGCCCAGGCCCTTATCATTTAAAAGAGCTAAAATCGTATATATATTCAGAAGTAAACGAACATACTGAAATAGCCACGCCAAAAGGGTTTCAAAAATCAGAACAGACTCTTTTAACAGAGCATGTAGCGCTTAGCTTTACTGATATTAAAAACTTAATAATGATGACGCCATTTGCATGGAAATTTAGACCCGAGCACTGGACAGCACTCGAACAAAAAGGTGAACACAATGTCACCTTATCATTTTATATTACTCAGTTTACCAAAATAGATGATGGTATAACCCGCTAAAACTGCTCTTTAGTAAATGCTCTATCCATTTTTTCAAACATATCTTTAAGTAAGTTAGCAAGCTCCATATAACGGGGCTTGTTCTCACTTAACTGCGTTTGATATCCATTAGCCGCCATTTTAGTGTACAGCTCGTTGTACCATTTTTGCATCGCAGGATCTAAAGGCGTTTGCGCTCGTTTACCTAACCAAAATAAACCTTGTAAAGGTAACGATATAAAAAATAATGCACTCGCAATAGCTTGCGGTAAAAAATCAGAACCTAAGTAATTAAGCTGAAAAAACAACGTTAGCATAGCCAAGATTGGCATTACTGTAATAGCAAGCTCAGTCGCTCTAATCACTCTAAACTCTAAAAACAAAGGCGCAAGCTCTTTACGCATTGGCCATTTTTTACCATACAAACGGCCTGTTTGTAGTTGTGACATCACACTTTTTTGCATCATGACTCCTCACAGATACTGCTTTTAAATACAATAGAAAACGAGCTATACCAAAGTGTAACACAAAATGAGGGAGTTACACTTTCTCAGTAAAAGAGCTTAAATTTCCCCTTTAATGGCGAACAATCCTAACTTAAACATCATAAATAAGGTAAAATATTTAACATTGAGTTAACCACTTTGCAGTTGAACATTTAATTGTTTTAGCTTTATTTAATACCGTAAGTGTAACTATCACGTATTAACGTTCACTTACTAAATTTGTTTATGGAAATTGAATCTATGCCAACAACCTCCCCTGAATCCCAACATGTTTTAGTTTTAAACTGTGGTAGCTCTAGTTTAAAGTTTGCCATTATTGATGCAAACGACGGTCACGAAATTATATCAGGCCTTGCTGAACGCTTGGGCGCCAAAGCCCCCTCCATTAAATACAAATTTAATGGAACTAAGACGGTTATCGACTTAGCGGCTAATCAAGCACATGCTGAGGCTATAAATACGCTTGTAAGCTTAATAAAGGATCATAACCTTGATGAGCACCTTATTGCTGTTGGGCACCGTGTTGTTCATGGCGGAGAGCATTTCACAAAGTCAGTCTTAATTGATGAAGACGTAATTAACGGTATTACTAAAGCGTCTTCTTTAGCGCCGCTACATGGTCATGCGAACTTGTTAGGTATTTCATCTGCACAAGCTTCATTTATAGGTTTACCCCAAGTAGCAGTATTTGACACAGCATTTCATCAAACTATGGATGAAGTTGCCTACCTTTACGCCCTACCCTATAAGCTTTATACAGGCTACGGTGTAAGACGCTATGGTATGCACGGCACAAGTCATTACTATGTAACAGAACAAACTGCTAAATTATTAAATCAGCCTATAGAGAAGAGTAATTTCATTAGTGCTCATTTAGGTAATGGCTGCTCTGTTACTGCAATAAAAAATGGTAAAAGTGTTGATACCAGTATGGGTTTAACGCCATTGGCTGGTATTGTTATGGGTACTCGCAGTGGAGATATTGACCCCGGTTTATTTAATTTTTTAACTACACAGCTTAGTTACAACGCTCAGCAAATAGATAATTTATTAAACCAAGAAAGCGGCCTACTAGGTATTAGCGAACTCTCTAACGATTGTCGAACGATTGAAGAAGCCGCTGTTGCCGGACATAAACAAGCACGTTTAGCGCTGGATATTTTTTGCTACCGACTAGCCAAACAAATTGCAGCCTACATGGTACCATTACAACGTTTAGATGCACTTATATTTACTGGCGGCATTGGCGAAAACTCCGATATCATACGTGAAAATGTCATTAATCAATTAGCTTTTTTAGGGTTCAATTGTGACCAGAAGAGCAATCTTGATGCACGTTTTGGTAATCAAGGTATTATTAGTTCAGCCAATACTTCATCCAAAGTGGTAGTAATGCCGACCAATGAAGAGTGGGTTATTGCACTTGATGCCGCTAACATCGTAAAGGAGCTTTAATATGGCACGTCGTATTATGTTAATTCCTGTGTCTACCGGTGTGGGTTTAACGTCGGTATCCGTTGGTTTAGTTCGCGCTCTTGAGCAAAAAACAGTTAAAGTTAACTTTTTTAAACCCATCGCTCAGCCTCGTTCAGGCGAAACAGGTCCTGAAAAATCAACACAAATAGTCACTCAAGGTTCACCTATTAACCCACCCACCCCTTTTGCTCTTGATTATGCTGAGCAAATGATTGGCGACGGTAAAGGTGATGATCTACTAGAGGAAATTGTTGAACGCTTTGAAAGTAAAATAAACGACGATGAAGTAGCTATTATTGAAGGTATGGTGCCTACTCGTCGCCAACCTTATGCTGGGCGTGTAAACCGCGAAATTGCGCAAACACTCGGCGCTGAAATTGTATTTGTACTTACCCCTGGTAATTACACCATTACTCAAATAGAAGACCGCCTAGAAATTGCAGCAGGTAATTACGGTGGAATCGATCATCCTCGTGTACTGGGCTGTATTTTTAATAAAGTAAATGCGCCACTTGATGAAGAAGGCCGTGCACGCGCCGATTTAGTCGACGCTTACAAACCCGAAGAGCTTGAAAACGAGTTAAATCGTTTAGCGTCTTTACCTATTTTTAAAAAAAATCCGTTTATGTTGCTTGGCGCAATCCCGTGGGATTTTGACTTAGTAGCGCCACGCGTAAAAGACTTAAGCGCGTATTTGAAAGCAACAATAATTAACGAAGGCGATATGCTTCATCGTCGCCTGCGTCGTATTACTTTTTGTGCTCGTACGGTTTCTAATATTTTAAATTATTTTACGCCAGGGGCTTTATTAGTAACACCAGGCGATCGCTCAGACATACTTGTTGCTGCGTGTTTATCTGCTATGAACGGCACTAAACTTGGCGCTATATTACTCACCGGTGGCTTTGAGCCAGAGCCACGCATTATGGCTTTGTGTGAACAAGCCATGCAAACCGGTTTACCAATACTCGCAACCGATGCCGACACATGGCGCACATCACTATTACTGCATAACTTTAATATGGAAGTACCAAATGATGATGACCAACGCATTGAAAAAGTAAAAGATCACAACGCAGAACATATCAATTCAAGCTGGCTCGATACTCTAGCTCAAAGTGTAGGCAAAACGCGTAAGTTATCACCACCTGCATTTCGTTATTTATTAACCGATAAAGCACGTAAAGCAGATAAAACCGTAGTATTACCAGAAGGGAATGAACCTCGTACAATTAAAGCGGCTGCTATTTGTGGTCAACGTGGCATTGCTAAAACTATATTGCTTGGCGATCGCGAAGAAATAATGCGTATTGCACAGCAGCAAGGTATTGAGCTAAACGAACATGTAAGTATCATCGAGCCAAAAAGTATTATAAATGATTATATTGAGCCTATGGTCGAAATTCGTAAAAGCAAAGGCCTAACTGCCGTTGTAGCACAAGAGCAACTACAAGATAACGTCGTACTTGGCACAATGATGCTTGAGCAAGGTAAAGTAGATGGTTTAGTATCGGGCGCGGTTAATACCACTGCCAATACAATTCGCCCGCCCCTGCAGTTAATTAAAACAGCGCCAGGATCATCGCTGGTATCTTCCGTATTTTTTATGCTGCTACCTGACCAAGTGTTAGTTTACGGTGACTGTGCAATTAACCCCGACCCTAATGCTGAACAACTTGCTGATATAGCGATTCAATCTGCCGACTCTGCAGCTGCATTTGGCATAGAGCCACGTGTAGCAATGATAAGCTATAGCACGGGTACATCAGGTACGGGTGCCGATGTTGAAAAGGTACGTGAAGCCACAAAAATAGCAAAACAAAAACGTCCTGATTTAATTATCGACGGCCCACTACAATACGATGCCGCTATAATGGAAAATGTAGCACTTAAAAAAGCACCTAACAGCCCTGTAGCTGGTAAAGCGACTGTATTTATATTCCCAGATTTAAATACAGGTAATACAACATATAAAGCAGTACAACGCAGTGCCGACTTAATAAGTATCGGCCCTATGCTTCAAGGTATGCGCAAACCCGTAAACGACTTGAGCCGTGGTGCATTAGTCGATGATATTGTGTATACAATCGCCTTAACTGCAATTCAGGCAGCCCAAGCAGAAGCGCTAATAGCACATTAAACACAACGTGTGCTTTTTATAGCCTAGCTATTATTTATTTAATAATTAACTAGTTAGGCTATTTATACCCTGCAACCCCCCATACTTATCCACAGAAATTGTGGGTAAGTTTTTAATCTCTATTAAAACCCACTTCCAAATGCTCATTTTAGTCACGCTTACACCTTTAACTTGAAGGCAATAATCTATACTATAAAGCTATCAATAATGCTGTATCGCAGGCGTTTAATGTCAAAACAAACATTACAATTACACAGCACGGTTTTATCTATTCACAGTTTAGATGTTGACGCCGATATACCTGCGGCGCTACTCAAGCTTCCTTTATTTTTTATATCTAAAACCCAGGATGAACTATCTATTGTTTGCCCTAGTAGCTTTGAAATAGAGAGTTTAGATACCGAATCTGATTGGCAAGCACTTGAGGTGGTTGGCCCACTTGGTTTTTCGCTGACCGGAATAATGGCTAATATATCGGGTGTATTAGCACGCGCTAAAATTTCTATTTTTTCAATCTCAACCTACGATACCGATTATATTTTAGTAAAAAAGCAAACGGCCTCACTAGCACTTAACGCCTTAAAAAAAGATGGTTACAACGTGGTGGCCCAATAGCATATGAAAGCACAAACAATTGAATATCTAGCACTCAATAAAACGCCCCGCAGTGCCATCCTTATTACAAGCCCATTTACAGGTAAAGTAATACCGCTTCAAGAACACCCCGAACCTATTTTTAGGTTTGGTATTCTCGGTCCTGGTATTACTGTAAAGCTCAGTAGCCACAAAATTTTAGCGCCGTTTGATGGCACGTTATTACAAGTAAAAAACGCAGGTACTGAGTTTATTTTACAGGCTAAAAATGGTTTAAAAGTTTTAATCAACTTAACTATTACCGGTTCGCAATCAATTACACATACTCATATTGCACAATTAAATGGTAGTGAAATAAGTAAAGGCCAGCGCCTCGCTTATTTTGATTTACGCGAACTAGAAACGCCTATGCTGGCCAGTTTAATCTTACTTAACGGCCATAATCTCGGCACATTTCATTACTCACATTCGCATGTAAATGCGGATGTAGATACCTTATTAACTATTATTAAGAAGAACTAGATTTATGATCACTCTATACGGTATTAGCAATTGCGACACGATAAAAAAAGCAAAAAAATACTTAGCCGACAACAACATCGAATTTACGTTTCATGATTACCGCAAAGATGGCGTAAATGAGCAAATGGTAAGTGATTTTGCAGATAAACTCGATTGGGAACAGCTTGTTAATAAACGTGGCACAACTTATCGCGCACTAACTGATGAGCAAAAACAGAGTTTGACGAAAGAAAGTGCTATCCCATTGTTAGTTGACCAACCTGCCATGATCAAACGCCCAGTACTTATTAACAATGGCAGTTACCATTTAGGTTTTAAAGCAGCTCAATACGATGAGATATTTAAATCATGAAAGATGATGTAATTAAACTCGCCCAAGCACTAATACAACGTGAGTCAGTAACGCCCGAGGATGCTGGCTGCCAACAGATGATGAACGACCGCCTTACTGCGGTTGGTTTTAATATTGAGTCATTATTTTTTACCGACACATTAAATACATGGGCTCGAAAAGGCACACAATCACCGCACTTTTGTTTTGCAGGCCACACTGATGTTGTGCCAACAGGCCCAGAGAAAAATTGGCAACACCCGCCGTTTTCAGGATTAATAAAAGACGGTTTATTACATGGGCGCGGCGCTGCCGATATGAAAGGGTCGTTAGCTGCAATGCTTGTTGCAACCGAGCGTTTTGTTACTAAGCACCCAGATCATAAAGGTTCGATTTCATTTTTAATTACCTCCGACGAAGAAGGCCCGTTTATAAACGGGACTACCCGTGTAATTGATACGCTAGAGGCGCGCGGTGAAAAAATTGATATGTGCCTAGTAGGCGAGCCTTCATCACGGGATGTATTAGGTGATGTTGTTAAAAATGGCCGAAGAGGTTCACTTACCGCTTTTTTAACCGTTAAGGGTGTACAAGGGCATGTCGCCTATCCACATTTAGCACAAAACCCAATTCACCTAGCAACCCCTGCCCTTACTGAGCTTAGCCAAACGGTGTGGGATAACGGAAATGAATACTTCCCTGCTACCAGCTTTCAAATTTCAAATATTAATGGCGGCACAGGTGCAGGTAATGTGATCCCGGGTGAGCTAGAAGTACAGTTTAACTTTAGATTTAGCACGCAAGTAACACATGAGCAATTACAACAACGTGTAAATGACATACTACAAAAGCATAACTTAAATTATGAATTAAGCTGGATAGTAAATGGCTTACCTTTTATTACCGAGCACGGCCCACTTGTTGATGCCACAGTAAAAGCGATTAAATCAGTAACCGGTTTAACCACAAACCTAGAAACTACCGGCGGCACATCAGATGGTCGCTTTATTGCACAAACAGGTGCTAAAGTAATTGAACTTGGCCCACGTAACGAAACTATTCATAAAGTAGATGAATGCGTAAGTACCGATGATTTAATAGCCCTTACCGACATTTACGAGCAAATACTAGAGCAACTTTTAGCATAATGGATGTAACTAAACCAACATCGATAATGTGTATCACAGGGCAAAGTGATACACATTTAACTGACATACAAAATCATCGCTTGCACAGCGCTATTATTAGCGACTTTTTAGCGCTGCAAAGTGCAGCTCAAAAAGCGGGATTTGATCTTACTATTGCCTCAAGTTTTCGCGACTTTGAACGCCAGTCAATTATTTGGAATAATAAGTTTTTAGGTATTCGACCTGTTTATAATAAACAGCAAAAGGTTGTAGATTTAACTAAATTAAATGATGTAGATAAATGCATAGCAATAATGCTCTACTCTGCACTACCTGGCGCAAGCAGGCACCATTTAGGGACTGACTTAGATGTGTTTGATAAAGCTACGGTGAGTGATGATTATAAGCTACAGCTAACACCTGATGAATACTTGCAAGGTGGGCCGTTCGCACCTTTAAGTAATTGGCTTGATTCTAACTTAGTTAAATTTGGTTTTTATCGCCCTTACCAGCATGATTTAGGTGGCGTAGCACCTGAGCTTTGGCATATAAGCCATATTAAGCAATCACAATTATTAGTGAATAAACTTAGCGAGCAAGTACTTTTTGAGTGCATAAAAAACAGTGAACTACAGGGTAAGCAGGCAATACTTGATAACTTACCTGCTATTTATAAACGCTTTGTAACAAACGTAAGCCCACACCTAAAAGAAGGTTAGGTTATATTAAGCCTTCTTTTTATTTAAAATAAACACCAGCACGGCCCCTAATATTAACGAGCTTGCTACTATAAACTCCATTGTTACCTGCTCTGATAAAAACAAAACACCAGCAATGGCAGCAAGTACCGGCACACAAAGTTGCACAACCGCAGCTTGGGTACTTTTAAGCAGTGGCATTGCTACATACCAAACACTATAACCAACTCCAGACGCTATTGCCCCCGAGGCACACGCTAGTAACACCCCTTCAATACTCATATTTTTTAAATAACTCATACCCACAAGTAATAAAACCGGGATAGCAACTAAGCTCCTTATAAAGTTAAACCCAGTAGTACGCAGTGGCGATACGCACACTTTACCGCGAATACTGTAAATACCCCATGCCACACCACTGAGTGCCATAAGTGATGCACCTAATAATGAAGGCACCGCTGCAGATGGCAGCATTAAATATACAAAACCAGATAACGCCACTATAAATGCACACCACTGGAGTACGCTTAATTGCTCTTTTTGATAAATACCCCAGCCAATCATAGTAAGTTGCACAGCAGAAAATAAAATTAGTGCACCGGTACCGGTATCTAGCTCTACGTAGGCAATCGAAAAACAAAGCGCGTAAACAAGCAGGCTAATACTGCTTCGCCAGCTTCCTCTGTCACTTAAAATAGCGGGATTGAATGTGCCTTTACGTTTTAAATTATGGGTATAAATAGCCATTATAATGCCCAAACATGCAGCCCCGCTAAGTAAGCGAATAACAGTAAAGTTCCAAGCATCTATATAACCTTCTGCTAAGGCCATTCTGCAAAAAAGAGAATTTGCGGCAAACGCAATTAAAGCAATTAATGTGTATATGGTGGCTTTCAAAAAAATTCCTTCGCAACGAAAAATAACTATATTGTTTTAACTCACTCGCTAATTAACCAACCACGTTCAAGCCATTGATTAATTTTAGTAATTAAAAACCCAGCGATTTTCTCGCCTGGGAGTTCATTTAAACAGGATTGACATAACTGTGCAAAGGGTGTGTTTTGTTTTAATAAACTCAGTAAGCGGTATTCTTGTGCATCAACGCTTAAATATTGTGTACGCCTTTGAGCATCACGTGCTACAACCCAAAAGCGAGGTTCTGAGACTCTTGGCTCTGGCGGTGTTTGCTTTTGTTTTATTGCCTGCCAACTTTCAACCGCCAACGTATTAAACACAACTAACTGAACACTTGGATGTAATTTTAATAGTAAAGTTGGCCATTGCTGAGGTTCAATACTTTCAAGCTCTGATACATTAAGTAATGTTTTATCGCTTGCATCAAAAGTACTTAGTAATAGTCGTTCAAATTTTGCTATATCTGCAAGTATGGGGTAATCACTAAAAGGAGTATTAGCGGCTAAATAATCTGGTAGCTTCTCTGCAAAAATTCGTAGTGACGTATGAGTTGAAGGATATAAAGCTAAATAACCATCAACCATCATCTCAAATAAATCATCACCTAAGTAAATGCCCAACTGTTCGTGATCTTGCTCAATCACGGCTCTTAAGCGAATTTTATAAGCGCTTTGATAAATAGAGAGTCGCTGTTGTGTATTTAACTGCCCTTGCTGCGCAATTTGCTCGCTAATATCCGAACTTTCTCCTTGCAGTAAATCCATAAACTGTTGTTGCAGCTTTGCTAAACCACTCATGACCTTATATCCCAAAACGGTTTCACTAGCGCTTTGGCATGCTCAAGCTCAGTAATTAAATCATCAAGGGAGCCAATATTATCATCGCGTTCAATCATCGTACTTACCGGATTTAATGTTTTTGCATACTGAGCATATAAGTCCCATACCGCATCGGGAACATCTTCATCGTGCGTATCTATAATATGCGTACCAAAGTCTTGATGTCCTGCTAAGTGAATTTGTGCAATAGCTGTACTCGGAATAGCTGATAAATAATCCATTGCATTAAAGTCGTGATTACGCGCACTTACATAAACATTATTTACATCCATTAAAAACTTACAGCCTGTTTGCTTATGTAATTTCGCTAAGAATTCCCACTCACTCATTTGTGAATCGTTATAGGTTAAATAGCTCGATACATTTTCAAAAATCATTTCGCGCCCTAGGTAGTCCTGAACTTGCGAAATTTTATTTGCTAAATGATCAAGCGCCTCTGAGGTGTAAGGCATTGGTAGTAAATCGTGGCTATTAATACCGCCCACTTGGGTAAAACATAAATGATCAGACACCCAATGCGGCTCAACCCTCGCAATTGTGTTTTTTAACTGATTTAAGTAGTCCTTATCAATAGGGTCAATACTACCAATCGACATTGATACCCCATGCATAACAATCGGATAATCTGCTCTTATTTTATTTAAATAATGCCAAGGTTTTCCACCGGCTACAAAATAGTTTTCTGAAATAATTTCAAACCAATCTACAGCTGGTTTATCTGCAATAATTTGCTCAAAATGCGGGGCTCTTAGTCCTAAACCAAAACCTAAAAAACGATTTGTCATAAACCAAAACCTAAAAAACGATTTGTCATAAACTTCCTTAATAAGCCTGAATAATAAACACATCGTTCAAGCTTATTTTATGCGTTCGATAAATTGGTATTAGCTACCTACAGAACCACCAATATCACCACATGCTTTTGCAGGCATTGATACAAAACCGGTGCCTTTACATGATGCATGTCCAGCACAAGCATTATTAGCAGTCTTACAATCGTTATGACCGCCACACACATTTACATCGTTACAATGTACTAAATCTGCTTTAGCTACACTGCCAACCCATTTATCTTTTACTGTACCGCCAACGTCAGCACATGATTTTGCAGGCATTGCTACAAAACCAGTCCCTTTACATGACGCTTGACCTGCACATGCATTCTCAGCTGTTTTACAATCGTTATGGCCACCACATACATTCGCATCATAACAATGAACTAAATCAGTTGTTGCGCCATTACTAGCAACTGCACTTGATGTTGCCGTTTCTGCCTCTGTTGCATTACAACCAACTAAACCTGCTACCATTACAGCCATTGCTGCACCTGTAAACTTTTTCATTTTTTAATTCCTCTAAGTGATATAACTCTTAGCAAGACCGCTAAAGCGAAAATACTATTTCAGTGGAGTGATAATAAACCAAAAAAATTCACACTTTGTTCACTAATGTCACTTTATATTTCTTTATTAGCAGGCAGTTTTACTCTACGATTTTTTACAATATTTCACACATTTAGCTAAAAATAGTATGTTAATGTATACAGGTAAATTAAGAGGAGTGCTCAGTGCGCCGCAGTATAATTTTAAGCTTTTGTTTTATTTTAAGTGGGTGTAGCACAATGGGTTTTAATGACCTATTTAATGACTATGCCACGCAAATGACACCAATAAGAAATGCGATCGAGAAAAACAACATCGAAGAAGCGCAATCCCTTATTGCTAATAATAGCACCCTGCACAGCAGCTACTTACTCAACCAACTTGAGCAAGCTCGTTTAAACGACTTAGCAAATACACCAGATGATGCACAAAGTAAATTTGAGAACGTGTATACGCAAATGCAAAAAAAGCGTGAAGCCGCCAAAATACAAGTTAGTGCGGGCCTTGAACAAAGTAACGCTTTATTTACCAACGACTCAGCAATAACTTATGTGCCACCCGCTTACGAAATGAGCATGCTTCATAGTTATAAAGCACTTAACTACGTGTATAAAAATGATGTTGAAGGCGCATTGGTCGAAATTCGCCGAGCTAATAAAGTACAAGTTGATGCGCTTAGCGAGAATGAAGCAGAAGTAGACTCAACCGTTAAAGAAGCTCAGCAACACTACCCAAGCATGAGCAATGTAACCAGAAACATAAAAAATGGCTTTCAAAATGCCTACACATTTTACTTATCTGCTTTGCTTTACCAAAGTGCTAAACAATACGACGACGCCTATATCGATTATAAAAAAGCATTGGCTATACAACCTAACAATATTTATTTACAGCAAGATGTAATGCGCCTTGCTAAAAAACAAGGGTTTGACCAAGATCTAAATGAATTTAAAAAACGCTTTGGCGATACGCCCACTATTTCTTCATCACAAGGCGAAGTAATTGTTTTATTTGAACAAGGATTAGTACCAAAACAAGATGAATTTAAACTGCGCTTGCCAATTTATTCATCACGTGGCGATGCACGCTTTTACAGCTTGGCGATGCCGGTATATAAAGATAATGCCTATGTGCGCCGCCTTAACAATATAAATATAGATGCACAAAGCTTGGCGCTTAGCCCACTGGTACACATTGAAGCACTTGCAGCTAAAACTCTAGAAGAGCAAATACCTGCAAAAGTCGCTCGCCAAGTACTCAGATTAGTAGCCAAAGAGAAAGTACGGGCAGAACTTGCTCGCAGTGCCGGTGATGTAGGTAACATACTTGCTAATATTTATAATTTGGCGTCTGAGCAAGCTGATACACGCAGCTGGCTTACACTTCCAAATCAAATAAGTGTCGCAAGGCAAAGCCTAAATACAGGTGAGCATTCTCTGCATATAGGCACACAAGCACCCATAAATTTTACCATTAGTAAGCAAGGGTTAACGTTAATTTACTTAACCTCTATTAATAACTACTTTAATTACCACGTAGTTCAACTTTAGGAGCCATCATGAAATACATAGCGCCATTATTAGCAGCCTTAATGCTCAGTGCATGTTCCAGCCAACCGGTTACATCGGGTATTTCTGTTGAACAAAATAAAAACCAGTTTAATGAGCAATTACGTGTAGATAACCCAGAGCTTGGTAAAAAGCTGGCCATTACTGATGTGAAAACACGTCAAACCAACCAGTTAACCGATGTGGTAGTGACACTTTCGAGCCAGTATAAAAAATCACAGTATTTACAGTATCAATTTAATTGGTTTGATAAAGACGGCTTTGTTATTAAAGGCAACCACTCACCTTGGCAAGCACTCACCTTATTTGGTTTTGCAAAAACACAATTACCGGGCTTAGCACCGAGCTCTGATGCGGTTACCTTTTCTTTAGCAGTAAGAGAAGTGTCTACCGAATCACAAGAATTTAAAGATTAAAGGAAACAACCATGATCATCAGTAACAAATTTAAAACAGCATCAACTTACGCTTTAGTTGGCCTGAGCGCTTTAGTATTAAGTGGCTGTGCTAATAAAGCCGTAGTAAGTTATGGCGACGCACAAGCAGTAGAAACAACCGATATTAATTTTGGCTCTACCGACTTACAAAAAGTAGCGAGCCAAATGACCGATTCATTACTCAGCTCACCCGTTGTTGGCACAATGACCGCTAATAAACGCCCCGTAGTATTTGTTGAGCGTATTAAAAATAAAACTAGTGAGCACATTGATACTGAATCAATCACCGATTCAATCTCAACGCAAATGCTACGCAGTGGTAAGTTCCGTTTTGTAGATATGACGCGTGTTGAGTCAGTACGTGAGCAATTAACGTTTCAAAACGAAGATGCCCTGGTTAACCCTGCAACAGCCGTTGCATTTGGTAAACAAATTGGCGCGCAATATATGTTATACGGAAATTTATCGAGCATAGTTAAATCAAATGCCGATAAATCAGACGTATACTATAAATTTACGATGCGTTTAATGGATATGGAAAGCGGCCTAGTTGAATGGGCTGACGAAACTGAAATTCGTAAAACTAAAGAAAAATCGACATTTGGTTGGTAGTTACTAAGCCTTTACGGGCTAATAAGCCCATAAAGGCTACCAATAGGAGATTATTATGAAAGCTATAATATTAATAATGTGTGCCCTACTTAGTGTGAGCGCGCCAACTTTTGCTCAATACGAGCGCAATAAAGCAGTCCCTGTGCAGCAAGTTTTATTTGGTGACGTAAAATCGGTACGCAATATTACCGAACAAGAAATCATTCAAGACAAAAACAACGGCTGGAAAACCTTCGGCGGTGCATTACTCGGTGGTGTTGTAGGCAACCAGTTTGGTGGCGGTAGCGGCCGCACAGTAGCAACAATATTAGGCTCGGTAATTGGCGGCAGTGTTGCACACAATAGGCAGCAGCAAAGTCATTATCAGCAAAATCATTTTGTAGAGTTATTAATACAAGTTGAAAACGGCGACCAGTTTATGGTTGTTCAAGATCAAGACCAATCAATGCGCTTTAGCAAAGGCGATAACGTAAGATTAGTGTACTTGAACGACAACACGGTGCGTGTAGATAAAGCGTATTAGCCAATATATTCATGACTAAAGTAAAAAACGAGCCAAATTTGGCTCGTTTTTTTATTTTTTAAATAACTATACTTGACGATAGTCTTTAAAAAAACGCTTCATTTTTAACATCGCATCCGATAAATCATCTTTGCTTGGTAAAAATACCAATCTAAAATGATCCGGCTCGGGCCAATTAAACGCCCTGCCATGTACAAGTAATATTTTTTCGGCTTTTAGCAAATCGTACATCATCTTTTCATCATCTTTAACGTTAAAAAGTGCTGTATCTACTTTGGCAAACGCATAGAGCGCGCCTTTTGGTTTTTTACAACTAATACCTTCAATAGCGTTTAACCCGCGCCATGCAATATCGCGCTGCTCGTATAAGCGCCCACCTGGGTTAATTAAATTATCAATTGATTGCACGCCGCCCAACGCTTGTTGAATTGCATATTGCGCAGGTACATTTGCGCACAAACGCATAGATGAAAGTATTTCAAGACCTTTGCGTAAATCATCCATTACCGAGGTACGACCGCTTAGCACCATCCACCCCATTCTTAGCCCCGCTGCACGGTAGGTTTTTGCTAAACCATTAAAAGTAATGATTGGTACATCATCACACAGTGAGCCGATTGAAGTATGCGTTATACCATCGTATAAAATCTTTTCGTAAATCTCATCGCTCAATAACAGCAGTTTATGTTCACGCGCTATATCAATTAATTGCATTAACAAATCGTCACTGTAAACCGCACCTGTCGGATTATTAGGATTAATTAATACCAAAGCTTTAGTTTTAGACGTTATTTTGCTTTTTATATCTGCAATATCCGGAAACCAATCTTGCTCTTCATCACATAAATAATGCACCGGATTACCACCCGATAATGTGACAGAAGCAGTCCAAAGTGGATAATCTGGAGCTGGAATAAGCACTTCATCGCCATTATTTAATAGCGCTTGGGTGATCATCTGAATAAGTTCGCTTACGCCATTACCAATATATATGCTATCTACATCTAAATTATGTAATCCACGTTGTTGATAGTGCTGATAAATAGCCACGCGGGCTGAATAGAGGCCTTTAGAGTCACAGTAACCTTGGGCTGAATATAAGTTGCGGATAATATCGCGGTGCATATCTTCTGGCATATCAAAACCAAAAGCAGCCGGATTACCTATATTCAATTTTAATACTTTTTGACCTTCGTCTTCCATTTTTTTAGCTTGTGCTAAAACCGGCCCACGAATGTCATAACATACACCTTCTAATTTGTGACTCTTTTTAATATCAGACATTTTTACCTCTTTAGGGCGTATTGACTTTATGGATTAAATTTGTTCAACCTAGGGGCGATTTAATCGCGGCGCGAGATTTGTAACCTAGTGGGCTAAGTAAAAATTGAGTAACAAAGAGAAAATAGCCCCTAGGAAGAACCCTCTGGGCAATGCGTGTTTGGATTTTAAGTGTTGTTATCGCCTATTTATGTGGAAAAACCACACTGCATAGGCTCTGCCTAACCTAAAAACCAGACACTCGTTGCAAATTCAATCCCGAAAGATCAACACGCCCTAGTGAGTCTTTAGACTAACCTAGTAAAGGCGTAAAATGCCAGTCAATTTAGGTGCTTAATACTGAAATAAATTCACGTTTCAGCTTCAATAATTAACGAGATGCTAACCATTCATTTAGCTTAGCTTGAGAGCCTGTTACTTGAGCCATTAAGCTATTAGATGCGTCGATAGCTTCAGCTAAGTTATCTAGGTTTAAATTTTGTTCAATAACACGCGATACTTCAGCAAGGCTTGAAGCACCAAACTGCGCCGCATTCGATTTTAAGCTATGGGAGTGGCGAATAGCTGCTTCTTTATCTTTACCAATGGTTGCTAACACTTCTGAGCCTAAACGTTCAAACTCTGAGCAGCAAAAATCAAGTGTATCAGCAAACTGCTCACCCAATAACGATTCCATACTCTCTAATGCTGATGTATCAATATTTATTTCTGTCATATTTTAAGCCCTTAAAACAATCCATGTAAGTTACAGTTTAATAGTACTACTTTATATTGATGCGTAAAAAAAACCAACTTAATTACCTTATAAATGTATAATTGCGAGGAACATACTGGCAACAAAAAGTTTATTAAATGGCACGCACACTTTGTAATCATTGTAACTTTTCAATAAACACCTGTATTTGCAACGCAATTACAAATATAAACAACAAAGTTACGGTTATTATTCTACAGCACCCGAGTGAAGAAAAAATAGCAAAAAATACCGCTAAACTACTCAATTTATGCCTAACTGATTGCCAAATAATCAAAGGCGAAAATAATGATGACTTTTCCATACTAAAAACACTGCCAGTAAGCTCAACTGTTTTACTCTACCCTAACGAACACGCTTTAAATTTAGACGATAACACTGAGCAGCCAAATGTAAAAAACATCACCCATTTAATCGTGGTTGATGGTACATGGAAAAAAGTCTACAAAATTTTGCAGCTCACCACATTACTAAATCAATTTAAAACGGTCAGTTTTAAACAGCTACCTAAAAATCGTTATGCTATTCGTAAAGCTCCTCGGGCCGACAGCCTATCCACACTTGAAGCTGTAGCGCATAGTTTGTTTTTAATAGAGCAGCTAAATCCCGCACCACTTTATAATGCGCTAAATGAATTAATACAAAAACAAACCCAACACATGCCTGAGCACGTAAAAGCACGTTACTTAGATTAAATTCGTTACTATATGAAACTTGCAATGCGTAGCTACCCTAACAGACTAAAACGTGGCTTTACTCGCCAAGGACCCGACTATCGCTTTGACGACCAAGTCGACTTTAGCGATATAAGAGATACCTTCGGCTTTAGGTCAATGGTCGTTGGTAAATGGGTAACTAAAGAAGAGCGCTACATTAGCGCCAATTTAATTTACGATGCACTGGCCGACCTTGCACAAATACTGCATTTACCACCTAAAGCAATTGGCCTGCGCGGCAAGCTTAACTTTGCATTTGGCCATGGTGGTCAAAAAGGCGTGCAAGCGCATTATAATGCAGCCTCTCAAACACTTGCTCTTGCAAAAAATGCAGGCGGTGGTGCACTTGCTCATGAATGGTTCCATGCGTTTGACCATCATATAAGCGAGCACTTATTTGCAACAAAACCACAATTTGGCTTTGCCTCAAAATTGTGGCTTTCAAACACGCCTAATTTATCGCATCAACTTAATAATGCTTTGAACAGTTTTTATAAACATGTATTTCTAGATGAAGATGGTATTGATGCAAATAACTTTGTACAAACGTGTATAGAACACGATAAAGCCCACAATATGAATTATATGAGCATGCCAGAAGAGCTTGCAGCACGGTGTTTTGAAGCCTGTATTGAAGGCCACACATATATAAAAAATAGTTTTTTGGTGGGAGGCTTAAAAAGTAGTAATTTAATATACCCAAATAGTGAGCATATTAATAAAGCAAATGAAGCGCTTAACCACTATTTTGAACTACTGGGTTATGCGCTTCATAAAATGGACGAGTAATGCCTATATTTGGTAATTATTTATCGTCACTAATACGACTTGCTACTGCGCTGCTTTGATCTTTATATTTTGCATCTTTACGAATATTGTATGGGTTTTCACACGGGCCCGATAACACTTCAAAGCTCATAGCACCAATTTTCATCAGTGGGCGTAGTGCCAGTGGTAATTTACCTGAGTTGTAAAACTCTAAAACAATATTGCCGCTCCAGCCTGGGTCTATTCGATGCGCGGTTACATGCACCATTAAACCCAAACGCGCAAGCGATGAGCGTCCATCTAACCAACCTACTATATCTGCTGGTAGAGTTACTTTTTCATGGGTAATAGCTAGTGCAAGTTCACCTGGGTGTAAAAAGAATGCTTCACCTTCATCAAGCACTATTTCTTCACTCATGATCGATTCCATGGCCTTATTTAACTGATCTTTTGGACCACTTAAATCGACGTATGCCGCGTTATGCGCATTAAACGTTCTAAATTTATTACCCAAGCGTAAATCGGCCGTTACACCTGAAATCATCTCGCTCGTTGGTGCAGGCTCAATAACTATGCGGCCATCGCTTAAGTATTCTTTAATATGTGTGTCTGAAAGTCTCATTATTTATTAATCTTCCGTAATCACAATTTCAATTGCATTGTGATGCTGTTGATAATAAAGCGTGCTGGCTATTAACCTTGCTGCTGCGCTGTATGTTTTGCTTATTGCGGCATCGTTATCGCTTGCAATAAGTTTACCTTGCTCAGAATACTCGCGTATATCTATTGCAAGTGGAATATGGCTAAGTACAGGCACGCCGTGCTTATGCGCCAGTTTTTGTGCACCGTCTTTACCAAAAACGTGGTTAGCTTCACCACAGTGAGTACAAATGTAGTGGCTCATATTTTCTATTAAGCCAAGCACCGGTACGTTTACTTTATTAAACATAGCAATGCCTTTTTGCGCATCGGCTAGCGCTAAATCTTGCGGTGTAGTGACAATAACAGAGCCGCTAGCGGGTACTTTTTGGCTCATTGTAAGCTGAATATCACCGGTGCCCGGTGGCATATCAACAATTAAGTAGTCAAGCTCGCCCCAATCGGTTTCGTTAAGTAACTGGCTCAGCGCGCCTGACGCCATTGGCCCGCGCCACACCGTGGCATCATCGCTTGGAACTAAAAAGCCAATTGACTGCGCTTTAATGCCATTTGCATCAAAAGGCTGTAGCTGTTTGTTATCTTTAGTGACGGGCTCTGCGCCCACTAATCCTAAAAGCATTGGGATAGATGGGCCATAAATGTCAGCATCTAAAATACCCACCTTTGCGCCTTCATTTTTAAGCGCGCCTGCCAAGTTAACAGCAGTAGTCGACTTACCTACCCCACCTTTGCCTGAGGCAATAAGTACAATATGTTTAATCGCTTTAAACTTAGCCGCCTCTTTAATGATAACCTTGGCGCTAATTGTTACAGGCACATTTAAGCTTTCACTTACGTGTTGCTCAACTAAAGGCATTTCTGATTGCCCAGCAAATGGCAGAGTTAATTTGATTTGTAGTGATTTATCGTCATTTTGAGTAATAGTATCAATGAAGCTTTCGTCAATACCGACGGCAAAAGCCGCACTACGATATGCCGCTAAGGCAGTTATAATCGGTTGTTTTTGCACCGATTTAGAAGAGAATAGTTTCGACAGTCCAAACATAGCAATTAAATAGCGTTTCTTTGATGAAAAGTGCCACGGAATTATGTAACATTCAGGGCATTAACACCAGTCAATTAATAAAAATCCATAAGCTGTGCGCACTCTAAGCAGATAGCTTGTAGATAAATTAATGATAATTGCCGTTTGTATAATAAAAACGGCGTTTTATCCTCAATTCGGAATGATTATGACGCAGCGAAAGATCCTGATTACCAGCGCATTACCTTATGCAAATGGCCCTACTCACCTAGGTCATTTATTGGAATATATTCAAACTGATATTTGGTCACGTTTTCAAAAACTACAAGGCCACGAAGCTTATTATGTTTGCGCAGACGATGCCCACGGCACGCCAATTATGCTTAATGCGCAAAAGCAAGGGATCACGCCTGAAGAAATGGTAAAACAAGTGAGCATAGAGCGCCAACGCGACTTTGCTGATTTTAATATCAAATTTGATAACTACCACAGCACCCACAGCCAAGAAAACAAAGAATTAAGCGAACTTATTTATAACCGCCTAAACGATGCCGGTCATATTAAAAAGCACACTATTTCGCAATTATTCGATCCAGAAAAAGGTATTTTCTTACCAGACCGCTTTGTAACAGGTACTTGCCCGACGTGTAAGTCTGAAAACCAAAACGGCGATAGCTGTGATTCGTGTGGTGCTACATACAGCCCTACCGAACTTATTAACCCGCGTTCTGTAATGTCAGGTGCTGAGCCTGTACTTAAAGATTCTGAGCATTACTTTTTTGACCTGCCAGCATTTGAAGGCATGCTAAAAGAGTGGTTACACTCGGGAACTATTCAACAAGAAATGGCTAACAAGCTAGACGAATGGTTTACCGATGGCTTGCAACAGTGGGATATTAGCCGTGACGCACCTTATTTTGGTTTTGAAATCCCAAATGCACCAGGCAAATATTTTTACGTTTGGTTAGATGCACCTATTGGTTACATGGCGAGTTTTAAAAACCTATGTGACGAAAAAGGCCTCGACTTTGATGCGTTTTGGGCTGAAGGTTCAGACGCAGAGCTTTATCACTTTATTGGTAAAGACATTATCTACTTCCACAGCTTATTTTGGCCAGCAATGCTAGAAGGCGCTAATTTTAGAAAGCCAACTAACGTATTCGCTCATGGTTTTGTAACTGTGAATGGCGAAAAAATGTCTAAATCAAAGGGTACGTTTATTAAAGCGCGTACTTATTTAGATAACTTAAACCCAGAATACTTACGTTACTACTACGCAGCAAAATTAAGCAGCGGTATTGTTGATCTGGATTTAAACCTAGAAGACTTTGCACAGCGCGTAAATTCAGACCTAGTAGGTAAAGTAGTCAACATAGCGAGCCGTTGTGCTGGCTTTATTACTAAAAAGTTTGATGGCAAGCTAAGCAACACTATTATGCAACCAGAGCTGTTAGCAGAGTTTCAAGCTGCTGCACCGAGCATTACAACACACTACGAGAACCGCGATTACAGCCGCGCAATTCGCGAAATAATGGCGCTTGCCGACAAAGCAAACCAATTTATTGATGGCGCAGCGCCTTGGGTATTAATTAAAGACGAAACTAAGCAACAAGAAGCACACGAAGTGTGTTCTCTTGGTCTTAACTTGTTCCGCGTTTTAATTACTTACTTAAAACCCGTGCTACCAGGAATGGCAGACAACGTACAAGCGTTTTTAAATGACGACCTTGCATGGGACGGCGTTCAAAATGCACTAGTAAGCCACCCTATCAATAAATTTAAACCGTTAATGCAACGTGTTGAAATGGATAAAGTGAACAAAATGGTTGAAGAATCTAAAGAAAGCTTAGCACCAAAAGTAACAATTGACCCTAACAGCCCACTTGCAAAAGAGCCAATTAGCGACGAGATTGAGTTCGATGATTTTGCAAAAGTAGACCTACGCGTAGCTAAAATTGCTAAAGCAGAGCACGTAGAAGGCGCAGATAAACTACTTAAGCTAACACTTGATTTAGGCGGCGAAACTCGCCAAGTGTTTGCGGGTATTAAATCGGCTTATGCACCTGAGGATATCGAAGGCAAGCTAACCGTTATGGTTGCTAACCTTAAGCCTCGTAAAATGCGCTTTGGTATGTCTGAAGGCATGGTATTGGCAGCAGGCCCTGGCGGAAAAGAAATTTATATTCTTAACCCAGATGACGGCTCAGAGCCTGGTATGCGCGTAATGTAATATTATTCATACAATAAAAAAACCGCTGATATGTCAGCGGTTTTTTTATGGGCTAAAGTAATGTTTAGTCGTATATTAAATACCGAACAAGAGCGTAGTGTTCTTACCAAGCTTGTAAAAAAATATATAAGTAAACTGCCTAAATAGGCAGTTATATTTTAACTCTAAAATTAATTATCTTATTTAATTGAGCTTTTTCAATACGCGGTCTTTTCTTGGTAAGTAATAGTTATCGTAATCAAGTGAGACTATAACGCGCTCTGCTTTTCCTAATAACTCATTACGCGGAATTAAACCTATTACACGCGAGTCAGCGCTATTGTCGCGGTTATCGCCCATTGCTAAATAATAATCATCAGGAATTGTAATTGCATCAAAGCCCGATAAACGTGAAGGAATATTTGCCACTCTTATCGAATGCGCTAATCCGTTTAAATCTTCGATTTTATCAAGCGAGTCTATGTTGCTTTGCTGATCTGCATAATTAAGTCTTTTACCATTAATAATGAGCTCATTATTTTCAAGCGCAACGGTGTCTCCTGGCACACCAATTACACGTTTAATTAAACGGTTATCGGCAGCTTGTGAGTCAAAAACAATAATATCACCGGTTTGTGGGTCCGCTAGTTTAAGTAGTTTTATATGCGTAAATGGGACACGAATATCGTAGGCCATTTTATCGGTAAGTATTCTGTCACCTTCTTGAATTGTTGGTTTCATTGAGCCTGTTGGCACTTCGTACCAATCGGCTACAGCGCTTCTAAATACGCTCATCAGTGCAATAAATACGATAAGAGAGCGGTTATTTTTCCAAAACTTATAAACTAATTTCATGCCTATTCCCTTCAATTGAACAAGTCTTTAATTAAGTAACTGTTTATATGACTTTGCTATTTAGCTGCAGTTCAATCAATAATGTAACAAAACATGTTGACTACTAATTTTAATTGATCGATTAAATTTAGAGCGTCGTAACATTTAACGAAACCAACGGGTATTAACTTAAAGGAAAAATAAAATGTTTAAGAAAATTACTACTGCATTATTGTTTACAACTGCAAGCCTTGGATTTACTACAATGGCTTATGCTGATCATCATGGTATGAAAAAAGACGTTGTTGAAGTAGCCGTTGAAAATGGTTCGTTCACTACTCTTGTTGCTGCTGTTAAAGCCGCAGGTTTAGTTGAAACACTGCAAGGTAAAGGACCCTTTACTATTTTTGCACCAACAGATGCTGCATTTTCTAAACTACCTGAAGGCACTGTAGAAATGTTACTCAAGCCTGAAAACAAAGATAAGCTAACGGCGGTATTAACTTATCACGTAGTGTCTGGAAAAGTGATGGCAGCCGATGTAATGAAGGTAGATAGTGCGAAAACACTACAAGGCCAATCAGTTATGGTTAAAGCCGACAGCATGGGCGTAATGATAAATGACGCTAAAGTTGTAAAAGCTGATGTAAAAGCAAGCAACGGCGTAATTCATGTTATCGACACAGTACTACTTCCAAAAGAGTAGTCATAAAAGAATAAGCCAACTGAAAAAGCATAAGTAAATACTTATGCTTTTTTATTTATTTTTGTTTCATCACATAACAAATTATTGATTTAGTTTTTCTTTCGCTTCTTTTACTTTTTCAAAATCTAAACCAAGTTCGTCAGTCGCTTCTTTAATAAGATGCGGTTGAGTCATCACGACTGCCATTAGTTGCTGTAGCTTTTCTGGCGGAATACCAAGCTCTTGAACAAGCGCCATTGCCATCATTGGGCTTTGAGTAAACGCTTCAAACAATGCTTTTACTTTTTCGTCGCTTACATTGTGCTCTTTAAGTATTGCTAGTATTGGATTCATTATTAAACCTTAAGTGTTTTTTATAGGGCTTAGTATATGGGCTAAACCCTAAAATTAAAGAGTTACTCTACAAGTAAAACCACTTTTCCTGCGTTTTCATTACGCTCTAAAATAGCATGGGCTTCGTTTGCGTCGCTCCAAGGCAATGTTTTATACAAGTTAAAGTCGTACTTTTTAGTGGCAATATCATTGTAAAAACGCGCTACAAAGTCGTCGCGCACCTGACGTTTAAACTCAATACTACGATTTCTAAGCGTTGAGGCATGAAACGAAATACGCTTTTGTAAAAGCGCCGCAAAATCAACCTCTGCAAAACGTCCATCTAAAAATGCAAGCATCACAATTTGGCAATCCATGGCTGCAATAGCGGCATTTTTATTTAAGTAACTACCCGAAACAGGATCTACAATTGCATTTGCTGTTAACTCATTTGCTTTCATATATTCTACAAAGTCGGTGGTTTTGTAGTTAATTGCATGATCGGCACCGAGTTCTTTTGCGTGTTGGCATTTTTCATCCGTACCGGCAGTAATAACTACGGTAGCACCTGCGCTTTTAGCCATTTGAATTGCTGCACCGCCCACACCACTAGCGCCTGCATGAATAAGCGCTGTTTGCCCTTTTTGTAATTTACCAAGCTCAAATAACGCGCCAAATGCCGTTAAATACACTTCGCTTATTGCAGCGCCTTCAGCCATTGTTACATCATCGGGTAATTCCATAAGCTGTTTTGCATCAACTGCTACATATTCGCTATAAGCACCACCAGAGCACAATGTAAAAATACGCTTGTTTAGCCAGCTTTTATCTACATCTTTTCCAAGCTCAGTAACTGTACCCGCACATTCTAAACCTAAAATAGGGCTATCTCCCGCAGGGGCCGGGTATTTACCTTGGCGCTGCATACTGTCTGCACGGTTTACACCTATTGCTGCAACTTTAACAAGTACTTCATGGCTCTTTAAAACCGGCTTTTCGGTTTCACTAAATGCAAGGTTGCCATCTTCATGAGAAATATATTTCATTGTTGCTCCAAGTTTAAAAAATGTAATAACATATAGATGGGGATGAACACAGATTCAAACAACCTCAAAAGCGCCAACTTTGTTTATAAGGATAAACATCGGGTAGATAACCATTATGTACTTGTTGCTGACAATCCTGCCAGAACGTCGCTAAAAACAAGTTACTGTGCTCATTATTAAAATAATTAAACGCAACCTCGTTGGCACTAAAAAACACCTTAAATTGGCTCGGAAATATATCGTTTTCAGCTATATCAAAATACGAGTTACTACTTAGCTCTTCAAGTGCATTTTGGGTTTGTGGAACGTCTCTAAAGTTGCAATCGGTTAGTGGGCAAATTTCGTCAAAGTCGTAAAACACCACTCGCCCCCATCGCGTTACGCCAAAGTTTTTCATTAGCATGTCGCCCGGAAATATATTAGCGCCCGCTAACTCTTTAATTGCTTTACCGTAGTCATGCATTACTCGTTCTAGGGTTTTGTTATCGCATTGGTTAATATATAAATTAAGCGGGGTCATTTTACGCTCAACATAAACGTGCTTTAAAATGAGTGCCTTACCCGATATAACCATACTGCTACCAATTTGGTTTTTCATCTGCTCAAGCAGTTCGTCGCTAAAACGGCTTAAATCAAACGCTAAATATCTAAACTCGTGTGTGTCTACCAAACGCCCAACCCTATCGGCTTGTTTTACAAAGTTATACTTGTCTATCACTTGTGCTTTAGTGGCTGTTTTTGGCGCACTAAATTTGTCTTTAATTACTTTATAAACGTAATCTAACCCTTCAATAGTAAATACCAGCATTACCATACCTGGCGTCCCTGGCGCTTTAACATACTTGAAGTTGGCTGGGCTATTTTTAGTCGTATCGACCTTATACCGATAAAACTCAGTTTTGGCGTGCTTTATAAAACCAATGGCGTTAAATAACTCAAAGCGTTGTTTGTGTGGCATTAACACACTTAAGTAATCTACATAACGAGCGGGCTTATCGGTATCAACCATAAAATAGGTGCGTGCAAAGCCAAATAATAAACTTAATTGATCGGCGCCCATCATTACAGCATCAAGCTTTAGTCCCTCATCGGTATTTAAAATAGCGATAGCAAAAGGCATATTGTCGCCATTTTTAGCAATGCAGCGCCCAATTAAATAACAGGCTTTGTTTCTAAAAAATAATGAGTTGGCGTATTCAATATAGCCATCGTTTAAATTTATAAGTTCGTACACCTGTTTGCATTGCTGCTTAGCGCCTTGCATTAACGTACTTTGTAATGTGGCTACATCAAGTTCTAAATGACTAAACGGCACTCTAAATACTTGATTAGTGATAAGC
Organism: Pseudoalteromonas sp. SR43-3; assembly: GCF_014163875.1. Classification (NCBI taxonomy): domain Bacteria; kingdom Pseudomonadati; phylum Pseudomonadota; class Gammaproteobacteria; order Alteromonadales; family Pseudoalteromonadaceae; genus Pseudoalteromonas; species Pseudoalteromonas sp. SR43-3. The sequence continues at coordinate 30,767 of NZ_JACJEC010000029.1, forward strand.
GTTTTAACGGCGTTATTAAACCCATTATGTAGCGATACCCTGCTCACTAAGCTTTCATAAGAGCGCGGCTCACTACGATACTTTGCTTTTAATACAAACAAATGCACAGTACGAATTTTTTTATCGTCCCAAATTGCGCCAAACGTTGAATTAAAAAAAGTATGCGCAATAGGTTTGTTTTCGTGATTTTGTACCATATCGCCGTAAATATTTTTAGCTAACTGCCACGTTTGCGGGCAAGTAAGCTCAGCATAAGCAATAACTCTCACGGCTTCACTCACGTTTTTCACTTCGCGCTCATACACTTGTAAACGTTCACGCATAGCACTTTGCACACTGTGGTACTGTCGTTGTTCAAAACGGCTTTGTGCACCCAGTGTAATATTTAAAAATTGCGAAAACATCGCCTCAAATCCAGCAAAAACAGATCGTGCAAGCTTACTGGCAATAACGTTTTGCAGCGTATTATTAGATTGATGTGTTAGCCTATTTTGCATAAATACAGCACTTATATTGATGCCAGTTATGGCGGTTATTTTTTATTAATTGTTTACACCTTAGCAAGCAGGCTTTAATTTAGATAATTAATAAACCATATAAATAGAATTTATTGGGCGTATTGACCTTTCGAGGTTAATTTTGCAGCCGTGTATTTGGTTTATAAGCAAGGCAAAGTACATGTAGTGTGGTGGCTCCCCATAAATGTACTTTAACGCTGCATAAAGGCCAAATACCCACTGCCCATAGGGCTGAGGGATCCCCACTTTATCCAGCGGCCTCTTTTTCGTAATTCAAAATAAAGTTTTTTAAACTTTTTTCTATATAGCTTTGTGTAATACGTCTCTTACATAGCTTTATGACTTGCTTGGC